>JAOZKP010000652.1 GCA_029935295.1 bacterium
GTTGATGTCAATGAAATAGCTCGTCTTGGCCGCGATTTTCCTTGGCAGAAACCATCTTCTTGCCCCAAATGCAACGTCGGTTTCTGGTGGCACGGCTTTACCCTCGCCTATTTCGACCATCTGCCCCAGGCAGTTTTTCTCCGTCGTCTCCGTTGTCCGCGCTGTGGAGCGGTTCACCGACTCCGTCCAAAAGCCTATTGGAGTCGATTCCGATCCACCATTCAAGTAATCAATCAGACAATCGATCGTTTTCTTAATCAAGACTGGCAATCGCAGTTGCCTGGATCGCGGCAACTGCTATGGTGGCGGCGATTCTGTGCCAAAGCCAGGCTGATGATCGGTTTTGACTGGGAGCTCTTTCCCGATGCCTTTGACCTGCTGATAAGCTGGGGGCAAATTCCCGTTTCCAGCGTCGTCTAATCTGGTCGAAAAGCAACTAAATACCACCCTACCGAAGTGTGCTTTTGCTCTCCTGAAAACAATGATGTAAAGGGGTCTTCTAGTGAAAAACGAAGCCCAAACATTGCTGGAAAAGGAGAATTTAATGACCAAAAAGCAAAAAGAAGAGGTTGCCCTGTTTCGTTTCGGGGTTATTTGTGATCTTGTCGGCACCTTGCGCCTTGAGCACGGTGATGCCGAAAAACTTATCCAGAGCAAAAGTGAACAAGTCTGGAATATCCCATATTCCAACCGGACAAGGATTGCTGTCAGTACGATCCGCAACTGGGTCAAACGCTACCAGAAAAGTGACGGACAGTTTTCAGCTCTCTTTCCTGCAAAACGTGCTGATAGTGGTAGAAGTCGTAAAGTAGACGATGAAACTATTTTGGCAATTGTCAAAATGAAGCGGGAAAAACCATCGCTTCCAGCCGTTGACCTGATTAAAGAACTCCAAAAAAAAGAGCTCATTACACCAGGAATCATCCTTTACCCTTCGACTGTATACCGGATTTTGCAGAAAGAGGGAGTGAAACGCGAAACTGCCGGCAAGATTGACCGGCGCCGGTTTGAAGCCGAGTACCCGAATGATATCTGGCAATCTGATGTCATGCATGGTCCGATGGTCGAGATCGATGGCAAAATGAGAAAGAGCTATCTGATCGCTTTCATTGATGATCACTCCCGCCTGCTGCCACAAGCTGAATTTTATCTTAACGAGCGTCTTGATTCCTGGCTTGATGCTTTTCGCAAGGCGCTGCTGACTCGGGGTATGCCGCGAAGGCTTTATGTCGACAATGGCTCCGCTTTCCGGACAAAACATCTTGAACGAATCTGTGCATCTTTAGGGATGGCCTTGATCCATACACCTCCGTACACGCCCCAAGGTCGCGG
>JAOZKP010000653.1 GCA_029935295.1 bacterium
CTCGGAAAGCACGGCGAATGAATTTTTCTGCAGGTGGACGTAATCGCAAAAACCCAGCGGTTTAAGCAGCTCCACTTCTTTCGCGAAAGTAATCCCCATCTGCTCAATGCGGTTGCGGGTGCGGGGATGGGTGGAAACGATAATCCGCTTGCCGTAGGTTTCGGCCAGCGAATTTAAGATATCAACCAGTTTGCCGAAATTCCGGTCGGACTCAATATTTTCTTCCCGATGGGCGCTGACGACAAAATAGTCGTGTTTTTTCAATTTAAGACGCGGCAAAACCTCGGAATCATCAATTTTCGCCCCGTAATAATTCAGCACTTCAAACATCGGGCTGCCGGTTTTTATCACCCGATCCGGTGCCAGTCCTTCCCGCAGCAGATATTCGCGGGCAATATCACTGTAGGTCAGGTTGATGTCGCTGATATGGTCAACAATTTTGCGGTTGGTCTCCTCCGGCACCCGCTGGTCGAAACAGCGGTTTCCGGCCTCCATGTGAAAAATCGGAATTTTACGCCGTTTCGCCGGAATCGCGGCCAGGCAGCTGTTGGTATCGCCGAGAATCAGCAGGGCTTCCGGCGCCTCTTTTTCCAGAACCGGGTCGAGTTTGATTATCGTATTGCCAATCGTCTCGGCGGCGTTGCTGCCGGCGGCACTCAAAAAATAGTCCGGCTTCCTGATTTCGAGATCATCAAAAAAAACCTCGTTCAACTCAAAATCATAATTCTGGCCGGTATGCACCAAAATATGCTCAAAATATCGATCCAGGGCCGCCAGAACCCGGGAAAGCCGTATAATCTCCGGCCGCGTGCCGACTACAGTCATAACCTTTAGTTTTTTCATATCAATCTCGCATCAAAGATTATACAACTTCAAAAATAGTATCAGGATTATCAGGATCAAAGGTTTCATTCACCCACATCACCGTCACCATATCACCGGCCCCGGTATTGCTGATGTTATGTGTATAGCCGGTGGGAATGTCAATCACTTCCAGTTTCTCCCCGGAAACATTGTATTCAATGATCTCTTCACTGCCGATTTTCCTGAACCGGATCACCCCTTGGCCGCTGACCACCAGAAACTTCTCATTTTTGCTATGATGCCAATGATTACCCTTGGTGATGCCGGGTTTGGAAATATTAATCGAAACCTGGCCCCGATCAGGAGTTCTTAAAAACTCGGTAAAAGAGCCGCGCTCGTCAACATTCATTTTCAGCGGATAGCTGAAGCCGTCGGTCGGCAGGTAGCTCAGATAGGTACTGTAGAGCTTTTTGGTCAGGGGGTCGGACATATCCGGAACGCTGAGATCATCACGACACGCCTTAAA
>JAOZKP010000040.1:0-7141 GCA_029935295.1 bacterium
TCTGAAGATTGCCAATCTAAATCTGTAAATAAATTTTCGCCAGAACGACAAAAGTCAGCTACCCAATCAGAATTAAAAAGAAGGCCGCCAGAAATCAAATCAGAAGAATCTTCAACAACTGCCATCGGCGAAAATGAGAAAACAACATCAACCTTTCCCCGGGCAATAACCTTCTGCAATAATTTTCGAAATTTAATCTCCAATCCCTGGAGAGAGGCAGGCAGACGAAAACGGGCATCTAAATTCCGACTGTTTACAGACTGGACAACACAGCGCCACTCAAGCTCAGCAAACTGAGATATTGCCTCCCCATAACCCGTCATACTCAAAAGTTTAGCTGCCAAAAGACTCACCTTTAACTAAATCTTCAAAAGATTCGCGCTCTCTGATAACAGATACTTGATCCCCATTTACGAGTAACTCAACCGGACGAGGCCGCGAATTATAATTTGAAGCCATGGAAAAACCGTAAGCACCAGCACTTTTTACAGCCAAAAGATCACCCTGTTCCAGCGCTAAAAGATTACGGGACTTAGCAAGGAAATCACCTGACTCACAGATAGGACCAACAATATCATATAAAAAAAGAGGCTTACCGGCTTGTTCTTCCTCATTAACCTTGACTATCTTTTGATAAGCATCATACAAAGAAGGCCGCAACAGGTCATTCATTCCAGCATCAACAATCGCAAAACGTTTATCAGCATTATCCTTTAAATATTGGACACGGGTCAACATAACCGCACTGTTTGCAACCATGGAACGGCCGGGCTCGAGTACCAAGGTTAAACCAAGATCAGCGAATACATCGATAAGAATATCAGCCAGGTGAACTACTTCGGGAACAGATTCATTATCATACAGAACCCCTAAACCGCCGCCAACATCAACATAATCAAGCTGAATATTATGTTTACGCAGCCTTAAAATCAAATTCTTAACCCGTAAAGCCGCATCACGAAAAGGAGAAAGATTCGTCAACTGAGAGCCTATGTGACAATCAACCCCAACAAATTTGATATTTTCAAGATTAGAAGTACCTTCAATATAAATACGTTCAGCATCAGCAATCGCTATCCCGAATTTATTCTCTTTCATTCCGGTCGAAATATAAGGATGCGTCAACGGATCTACATCAGGATTCACCCGTAGTGCAACTCGGGCAACAACGCCGATCTGGCCGGCGATCTCATCAATAAGCAAGAGTTCAGATTCAGACTCAACATTAAAAAAAAGAATACCATATTCTAAAGCAGATTTAATCTCAGCTGGAGTCTTGCCGACTCCAGAATAAACAATTTTCTGTCCAGAAATACCAGCAAGCTTCGCCCTAAAGAGCTCACCCCCTGAAACAATGTCGCAGCCCAAGTCCTGCTCCGCAAATATTTTGAGGAGATTAACATTCGATGAAGCTTTAACGGAATAGCAAATTAAATGCTTATGGGCCGCAAAAGCATCGGCATAGGCCTGACAACGAGCAACCAGAAAAGACTTACTATAAACGTAGCAGGGCGTACCAAATTCAGCCGCAATTTCAGACAGAGATACATCTTCACAGAAAAGAAGATTATCTCTATAATTAAAAGTATCCATAATTTTCGTTATCAACAATAAAGATATAAATAAAACTTAATGAACATTCACAGCAATTTCTGCCGTTGATTCACTTTCGTTCTTACGATCCGATGAATCAAATGCAGTAACCTGATAATAATAAGTACGACCTAAAATAATGTCGGAATCGAAATATTCTGATTTAGCTAGGGGCAAAACTGCGATAATATAATCATATCCGGTAACATTGTCACGTCGATAAATATTATACCCAGAAAGATCAGCTGCATCAGAAGGGTTCCAAATCAGCTGTACACCCGCCTGATAATAGAAAGCAGAAAAACCCTCAAGTTTTGCCGGCGAGGTATAATCACCAGGCACGATCTCGGCCGAAATGGAATAATCACTCTCAAAAGAAGTATCATCCAGGCTAACAAAAGAAGTCACGGCATATTCGTACGCATGCCAATCAACTAAACCGACATCAATAAATTGATTTTCAACAATAGGTTCAGGAGTAATCAACCGCCACTGTGCATTATGACCTTCAGACTGCCGGCGATAAACCCTATAACTAATCTTACCGGCAAAATCTGCCGGCAAAACCGGAACCGGCCATGCCAACTCAACAATCGATGCAGAAGGAATCAACTCAACCGCAACCGGCGGCAAAACTTGCGGCAGCGCCGCGACCGCCAATTTATTTGAAAGCTCACTGCTCCAGCCCCGACTGTTAAGCGAAGCAACTGCAAAAACATAGATATAATCTTTTTCAATCTCAGGCAAGGGTAAATAAAAAGAGGCCCCGAGCTGTTTGCCGATCTCGGGTTTAATCACATTAATCGTCAAATAATCAAAAAAACCTTCATCACAGTAGCGACAGGTATCAAGATCTTTGGCAACTTTCTTTAATCTAACCTTAAAAGAAACCAGATCGACAGGCTTAGTATTGTCAGCATTTTCCCGAGGCATGCTCCAAACCAGATAACGTAATCCAGGCTGAACCTGCAACCTTAGATCTGAGATTTTTTCCGGAACTACAAGACTCGGAGGTAAAGGAACCCCACGTTTACCACAACAACAGAGAGAACATAACAGCAAAAAAAAGAGCAAACATTGAAGCTGTTTCAATCTTTCGATTTTAATTAACCCCATAACCAAATTCATTTTAAACCTTAACCGAATCGAGATACTTGCGCGCAAGTTCGATCTGCTCAGCAACCTGTATCCGGGCCGTACCACCATAAAGATCTTTTGCATCGACAGCATCAATCGGAGACAGCAAAACGAACAGATCCTCAGCAAAAAGATCAGAGAATTCCAACCATTGCGAGATTGACAAGTCTGTAAATATTAAATTATGGGCTTCACAAAAGGCAACCGCCTTACCAACAACAGCATGGGCCGAGCGAAAAGGCAAACCTTTGCGCACCAAATAATCAGCAATCTCGGTTGCGGTCGAAAATCCAGCCCCGGCCTGACGGGCCATAACCTCTTTATTTACACGCATTTCATTAATCATTGGTGCCATAATCCGCAATGACCCAACAACCGTATCCAATGCATCAAAAAAGGGCTCTTTATCCTCCTGCATATCCTTGTTATAAGCAAGCGGCAACGATTTAAGCGTAATCAGAAGGTTAACCAGCGACCCTACTACCCGTCCGGACTTACCTCGAATAAGCTCGGGAACATCCGGATTCTTCTTCTGCGGCATAATACTGCTGCCGGTACAGAAAGAATCGCTCAATGTAATAAAATTAAACTGGACTGACGACCAAAGAACCAGCTCCTCACAAAACCGGGTCAGATGAATCATCAGTAAAGAAAAATCGAAAAGCGCTTCGGCGACCCCGTCACGATCACTTACCGCATCCAGACTATTTGCGGTCACTCCGGAAAAACCCAAATCACGGGCTACACTTTCACGATCTAAAGCAAAGCTGCTGCCGGCAAGAGCGCCGGATCCCAAAGGTGAATAATCGAGCCGCTTACGACAATCCCCAAGACGCTCAGCATCACGCTTGAACATCTCGACATAAGCCAACAGATGATGTGCAAAAAGTACCGGCTGGGCCTGCTGCAGATGCGTAAACCCGGGCATTATAACATCAATCTCAGTTTCCGCTTTATCGACTAGAACCTTAATAAAATCGTAAACGAGCTCCTCAACGTTTAGCAGCTGACGCCGAATATAGAGACGGAAATCGAGAGCAACCTGATCATTGCGACTGCGCCCGGTGTGCAGACGGCCGGCAATTTCCGGCCCAACAATTTCACCAAGACGGCTCTCAATATTCATATGAATATCTTCAAGAGCAATTGAGAACGCAAATTCTCCTGATTCAATTTCATTACGAATCTGTTCCAAACCATCAATCAATGGTTGAACATCAGTCGCTGGAATAATCTTCTGCCGTCCCAACATTGTGGCATGGGCTATACTGCCGGCAATATCTTCAGCATAAAGCCGTTTATCAAAATTTATTGACGCCGTAAACTCTTCAACCAACTCATCGGTCGGTGCCGAAAAACGCCCGCCCCATAATTTTTGCGTACTCTTTTTCAATTACTTACAACCTTTTTTGTGCGTTGCCCGAAAAGCCGCGACCCAACGCGAACAATTGTCGCCCCCTCTTCAACCGCAACTTCAAAATCACTGGACATACCCATTGAAATCTCTTGAAACTCAGAACACCCGGAAAATATTTCACCCTGCGCCTGATAGAAAAGTTCGGAAAGCTCCCGAAACCAAGGCCGACTCTCAGCCGCTTCTGCAACAACCGGCGGAATTGCCATTAAACCAACGATTGACAACCCTTCTATATAACGCACTTTCTTAAGAAAATCAAACAGACATACAGGCGCAATCCCTGCCTTGCTCGCCTCATTGCCGATATTAACCTGAACCAGTACCCGGGCCTTAAAACCACCAGCAACTGCCTGTTTAGCAATACGACGGGCCAACTTCTCGGAATCAAGACCATGAAACAGATAAAATCCATCACCCAATAATTTAACCTTGTTACTTTGCAGGTGACCGATAAAATGCCACTGCAAAGGCAATGACCGGGATTTTGCCAGATCCATCTTATCTAAACAATCCTGGATATAATTTTCACCAAAATGAACCTGGCCGGCGGCATAAGCTTCTTCAATCCGGGAAAAAGGAAAAGTTTTGCTGACCGCCAGCAAAGTAACCTCATCCGGACTGCGGCCCACCCGCTCGCAGGCAGCTGCAATTCGCTGCTTAACTTCTGCGAGCCGAACTGCGAAAGTTGAATCTGCATTCATCTCAGAAACTTACCCACTATGAAATTATATAATTTTGCAAAAATTCTTCAATTACCAGCGGCATCGGTAAACCGATTACGGTTGTCGGCGAGCCTTCTATCGCTTCGACAAATGCTCCGCCAATCCCCTGCACCGCATAAGACCCGGCTTTATCCAGGGGTTCACCAGTTTCGATATAAGCTTTAACCTGCGCCGCTGACAAAGCCGCAATTTTCACCCGGCTGCTGTCCAAACGTGAAACTGAAATTTGCTGACCGGGATTATGTAACGTAAAAGCTGTAAAAACCACGTGCCAATTCCCGGCAATGGCGGTCAGCATGCGCACAGCATCAATTTTATCTTCAGGTTTTCCGAGAATTTCATCATTTAAAACGACAATTGTATCGGCAGATAATATCCAGCTGGCGGGATACTTATCGGCAACCGCTAAAGCCTTTTCCATCGCCATGCGGGTAACAAAATCAGCTGCCGCTTCATCCGCAAATTGACATTCCTCAATATCAGCACTGGTGAGTGAAAATTCAATCCCCATCTGCGCCAAAAGCTCCCGGCGCCGGGGTGATTGGGATGCCAAAACTAAAGGGGCGATTGTTTTATACAAGGTTTAGTTACTCCTGAGCCGAACTACGGTTAACTTTAAAAAACCAGAAGAGAATACCGCAGATTACGAGCCCGGCACTTATCCATTGTGAAGTTGAAAAACCATACAAAAAACCGCGCGGATCACCGCGCCAGAATTCAACTGTAAACCGCAGGGTTCCATATAACAGCATATAGACAACCACTAACGTTCCACGTTTAAGCCGGCGCCGGGAAAGAAAAAACAGAACTGCAAAAATTGAAATATCAGCTACTGAGTGATAAATTTGCGTCGGATGCAGAGGTTGATGTAAAGGGGCATGCGAAATTGGGTCGGAAAAGGTAATTGCGAGCCCGGTAGCACAAGCCTTGCCATAACAACAACCGGCCGAAAGACAACCCAGACGACCGACTGCCTGGGCCAAAACCAGACCCGGAGCTGCGACATCAAGGATTTCCAGGGCCGGCTGCTGCCAGCGACGAATACGCCAGACGAAAACCGGTACGGCCGCTAAAAAACCGCCGTAAAATACCAGACCTCCCTCCCATAAACGCAATGCCGCCAGCGGATCTTGACTAAAATATGAGAAATTGAGGCCAACATAAAAAACCCGCGCGCCAATAAGAGCCGAAATTACGACATAAAAAAAGAGATCATGAAAAATCTCCGGATCAAGCCCACGCCGCAAACTCTCTCTCTGCGTCCAGGTCAATGCCAGCAAAAACCCCAGAGCCACAAAAAAACCATAAGTGTGCAGGGTCAAAGGGCCGATTTTAAAAAGAACTGGATACATATTAATACGGGTTTTCAATCCGGCTAAACATTAAATTACGTTTTCGATTTGCTGATAAGATATATCGGGTAAATGAGCCGTTGTACGAGCATGTTCAATAGTAATACTAACCGGATTCCCGTTTGCATCAATATCCAGATACATATTCTCAGACAACTCTTTGGTTTCTACTATACTGTTCTCTGAAAATTCTACCAAAGCAGTATCAGTATCACTAAAATATTTTATGTTCATAGCATTACCCTCTGCGAAAATTCCTGTCAAAAAAAGCGTTATGAACAGTTTCTCCATCTTCTAACAAAATTACACGTAGATATCTATTCACTTCCTCAATTTTTGCCCATTTTTTTATTCGCCCATCTGCCTGAATTTCAGTTCGTACAGGATTCATAACTGTAAACTTGATCCACTCCTCTTTAATATCCACTCGGTCTGGCCTTTGCCTGGTATAGAGAAAATATTGTGTATATTTCACCTGTTCCCCCGCCAAATTGAAAAAAGAACGTCAACGAGGAGCAATGTCACACCAATGCTAATTGCGCAATCGGCGATGTTAAAGGCCGGCCAGTGATAGTTTTTCCAGTAAAAATCAAGAAAATCAACAACTTTTTCATAGCGCCAACGGTCAATCATATTGCCGAAAGCACCACCGACAACCAGCGTCAGACCGAAACGAGTTAGTACCTGCAGGTTCTTTTCATAGAGATAGTAAAAAATCACAAGCCCCACGGTTATGCCGGAAAGCCCGAGCAGAAAATAGGCTTTCAAAGAACTCTCTATCCCGCTAAAAACGCCAAAGGCAACTCCGGAATTCATTACCAGCGTCAAAGAGAAAAAGCCGTCAATAATTTTCTTCGGATAGACCGGCGAAAGCTGCTGGAAAGCAACCATTTTCGTCCACTGATCCAGAGCGACAACCA
>JAOZKP010000040.1:7241-14706 GCA_029935295.1 bacterium
GGCGAAAGCTGCTGGAAAGCAACCATTTTCGTCCACTGATCCAGAGCGACAACCAAAATCACGACTATCAAAAGCAAAATCAGTTTAGCTTTCCGGGACTCCCCGGAAAACCAACTCTCTCTGCGCCTTGGCGTCTTGGCGGGAAACAAAGCTTTAATCCAATGCCGCCCGGGCTTTTAAACGCAGCGCCTGAAGTTTGATAAAACCTTCTGCATCGAACTGATCGTAAACGATATCCTCTTCAAAAGTCGCCATCTCCGGCTGATAGAGAGATACCTCAGATTTACGACCAACGACTATGCAGTTACCTTTATAGAGTTTAAGCCGGACTGTACCACTAACATTTTCCTGGGTTTTATCAACTAAAGCCTGCAGCGCCTCCCGCTCCGGCGCAAACCAGAAACCGTTATAAACCATCCGCGCATATTCAGGAATCAGGGAATCGCGCAGATGCATCGCATCACGATCCATCGTCAATGATTCAACTGCCCGCCGGCCAACATAAAGAATTGTCCCGCCCGGAGTCTCATAAACACCCCGTGATTTCATGCCGACAAAACGATTCTCAACCATATCTACCCGGCCGATACCATTGGCGCCACCTAATTCATTAAGGCGGGTCAAAAGGGCGGCCGGTGAAAGTTTTACACCGTCAACCGCAACCGGGTCACCTTTTTCAAATTCAATTTCACAATAAGTCGCTTGGTCCGGAGCATTTTCCGGTGAAACCGAGAGCTGAAACATATCTTCATCCGGCTCATACCAGGGATCTTCTAAAACCCCGCCCTCAAAACTGATATGCAAAAGATTGCGATCCGAGCTGTAAGGTTTCTCTTTAGAAACCGGAATCGAGATATCATGTTTTTTCGCATAATCAATCATCTTTTCACGAGAATTAAGATCCCATTTACTACGCCAGGGAGCAATCACTTTAATCTTCGGCTCCAAACCATAAAAAGTGAGCTCAAAACGGATCTGATCGTTACCTTTACCGGTAGCCCCGTGCGCCACCGCATCCGCCCCTTCGAGACGGGCAATTTCTATCTGCCGTTTGGCAATCAGTGGGCGCGCAATCGAAGTTCCAAGCAGATAAACCCCTTCATAAATTGCATTAGCGCGAAATATAGGAAAAACGAAATCGCGGACAAACTCTTCCTGGAGATCGTCTACATACATCTTTGAGGCCCCGGTTTTAAGGGCTTTCTCCTCAATCCCGTCAAGCTCCTTACCCTGGCCGACATCTGCAGCAAATGCGATAACTTCGCAATTATACTCTTCTTTTAACCAGGTCAGAATAACCGAAGTATCAAGCCCTCCGGAATAAGCTAAGACAATTTTTTTAACATCGCTCATTTTGTCACCTCATTTTTGTATAATTCAATCACCCAATAGCGTTACTAACAGGGCTTTCTGTACATGCAGACGATTTTCGGCCTGCGTGAAGATCAGATCCTGGAAACGTTCAAAAGTTTCCGCCGTAATCTCTTCGCCGCGATGCGCCGGCAGACAGTGCAGCACCATGGCTTCCGGGGCGGCCACTTTAAGCAGATCCTCATTTATCTGATAACCGGCAAAAACCTGGCGCCGGGACTCAGCTTCCTCTTCCTGCCCCATACTTGCCCAGACATCGGTATTTAAAACCTGCGCCTCCTGCGCCGCAATCAACGGATTGTTAACCACAGATACCTTACCACCGCCGGCGGCCTGCTGGCGCACCCGCTCAAGCAGGATGGCATCAGGTTCGTAACCGTCCGGTGCCGCAATTTTCAGATCAAAACCAAACTGCAGTGCGGCATTAATCCAGGAATTGGCCATATTATTACCATCACCAATATAGGCAACCTTAAGACCGGAAAGGGAAATACCCAAATGCTCTTGAATCGTAAAAATGTCGGTCAACACCTGGCAGGGATGGAGAAAATCAGTCAATCCGTTAATCACCGGAACCGTTGCATATTGTGCCAGGGTTTCAACTTCAGCATGTTCGTAGGTACGAATCATGATCCCGTCAACATAGCGCGATAAAACCCGGGCCGTATCCTCCAGCGGCTCACCGCGGCCCACCTGAGTGTGGGTTGAGCTCATGAAGATCGCCTGGCCGCCGAGTTGAAACATCCCGACCTCAAACGAAACCCGAGTGCGGGTAGATGATTTCTTAAAAATCATCGCCAGACTTTTACCGGCAAGACTCTGTGAAAATTTAGCTGGATCAGCTTTAAGCTCTGCCGCTAAAGCCAGTACTCCATCTAGATCCCTGCGCGACCATTGCGCCAAATCAAGAAAATTATTCGGCTTACGCTTTTCGGACATCACTAAATACCTCAGTTAAGATCCGCAGTAAAGTTTCGATCTCAGCTTTTTCAATCACCAGAGGCGGCGTCAGACGCAAAGTATTAGCGCCCGCAGACCCCACCAGAAGATACTTTTCCAGACAAGCTTTAACGATATCGCCTACCGGAACCTTAATATCCATTCCGACCATCAGACCGAGACCGCGAATCGCACCGATTATCTCCGGAAATTCAGTCTGCAGTTTTTTCAGCCCGGCCACGAGAAAGGCCCCTTTCTCACCGACCTTGTCGATAATTTTCTCATCCCGCAAAGTTCTAATTGTCGCCAGGGACGCTGCTGATGCCAGCGGATTACCACCAAAAGTTGAAGCGTGACTACCATGACCGAAATGGGTCAGCACCTGATCACTCGCCAGCATCGCCCCGATCGGAAAACCATTCCCTAAAGCCTTGGCTGAGGTCAAAATATCGGGCGCTACGTTACTGTGCTGGTAGGCGAAGAATTTCCCGGTCCGACCGATACCGGTCTGGACTTCATCTAAAATAAGCAGGATTTTATGTTCGTCGCAGAGCTGACGCAACCGCTCAAGATAATCGGCATCCGGAACAATCACACCGCCTTCACCTTGAACGGGTTCAACCAACACCGCGCAGGTCTTATCCGTAATTGCAGCGGCAACCGCATCAATATTATTAAACGGAACGCAATCAAAACCTTCAAGCAACGGCTGATAACCGGTTTTCACTTTCTGCTGTCCGGTAGCGGTCAGGGTTGCCATAGTCCGACCATGAAAGGAGTCCTGCATCGTAATAATTCGCGTCCGCCCCGCACCTAAAACTGCATCACCATAACGGCGGGCTAATTTAATCGCGGCCTCATTCGCCTCGGCTCCGGAATTACAGAAGAAAACCTTTTCAGCAAAAGAAAATTCACAAAGAATTTCCGCAAGCTGCGCCTGCGGTTCAATGTGATAGAGGTTCGAAACATGCATTAACTGACGTGCCTGCTCACTGATCGCCGCACTTACCTGTGGATGACAATGACCCAAATTGCAAACCGCAATCCCGGCGAGGCAATCAAGATACTCATTGCCGTCAGCATCCCAGACCTTAACCCCGGCACCCTTAACCAGAGCCAGAGGAAAACGGTTATATGTCGGCGCAATATAACTATCGCTTAAAGCAAAAATCTCTACAGAATTCATTTTTAACTCAATTTGTTATTGTTTTTACATTCCGGGAATTTTCAGGCCACCGGTCAACTTACTCATCTCATCAGTCATCATCGCCTGCGACTCGCGCAAAGCCTGATTGACTGCCGCTAAAACCAGATCCTGCAACATTTCAACATCATCAGGATCAACCACCTCCGGCTCAATATCAATTGACACTACCTCCTGCCGGCCGGTAACCACAACCTTAACCATCCCGCCGCCAGCCGCAGCTTCAACCGTCCGCTTACCCACCTCTTCCTGCATTTTTGCCATTTTAGCCTGCATCTGCTGGGCCTGCTTCATCAAATTTCCCATGCCTTTAGCCATGATATTTTTCTCCTTTTAGTGCTATTTAAACTTTACATTGCCATCATTTTTTTCTTATATCAGTTACCCGGCCACCAAAACGTTCACTTATAAAACGAACTGAAGGGTCATTAAAAATCTCTTCTTTGCCCGGAAGTGTCCGCCGGGCTGTGCCGTTGTCCGGGACGACAACTCTATCCTTCTGCAGCGTTGCCCCGCCAGCGGCTGCAAGCGACTTAAATTCAACACTGGCCACACTATTCACACCCTGAATTTCACTCCATAGTGCCATAATGTCGGCTTTTGCCGAATCATTATCCAAAACCATCAAAGAATGAGCGGCAACCGCTAATTTCAATGTGCCATTGGCCATCAAATGTGCTTCTGAAGCCTGCAGCATCGATCCTAAACGCGCATTTTTATTGGCTAACTGCGCCACAAACTTCACCCATCCTGCAATTCCAGCCGGTTCACTTGAACTATTCCCCGGCTTTTGGTTTTGACCTGGTTCCGAGGGTATTATTTTTTGTGCAAACTTTCCGGATTCAGCTGATACTGCCGCACCTGACTCCGAAAGTGTCTCTGTATCTTTTTTCCCAAACCCAACCCGTTCGGAAACCGGCTCAACAACTTGTAAATCAGCTGACGCAGAGGGTACATCCACAACCGGTTCCACCGGCAAGGGCACCGAATTCTCATAACCCGAATCACAAACCGTAAATTCATCCGGCGGTGGCGGCTCCGGCGGCATTTCCATTTGCATAGAACCTGACTCAACTTGCGACTGAGCTTTAACCGGTGCTGGTGATTCTGTTTGTAAAGGTGCTACCGGACCACTATTTTGAGCTACTGCCTTTGGAGTTTTAGCCGAAACTGAAGTTTGCCCTTGAGACTGCATTTGTACCGCTACCGGCTTCGGCGCCGGAACAGAAGTTTCGGAACGGTTTGTTACCGGAGCCCGGTTTCCTGATACTGCTGCCGATGCGACAGTATTGGTTGCCTTAGCAATGGTTCTGGATTTAGCCGGCTGATTAATTTTTTCAGCTTGATTAACCGTTTCCGGCCCCGCCTTAAGGTATTTATCGATACGCCCGACAAGCTCGGCCACCGGCAGCAGATCCCGGGCCATTCCTAACTCGATCAATGCCATTTCCAAAGCCAGACGCGGGGTTTGCGAAGTTTTTATCTGCGCATGATGCTGCTGCCAGAGAGTAAAAATCTGCTGCCAGTAAGGAAGGTTACAGTCAGACACCAACGGCACCAGCATTTCAATTTCATCACTGCTGATACCGAGCAGATTTTTAAGTTTGCTGGAGAGCTTAAGAAAAAGCGCATCCCTCAGATAAAAAAGAAACTCTTCGCTGAAACGTTTCAGATCAACTCCAGCCTGCTCCAGATCATCAACCTGGCGCACAGCCGCACCAACTTCGCCACAAACAATATTTTCCAACAGCGAAAAACAGTGCCGCGACTCAATCAGCCCCAAAGCCAAACGCAGATCTGCCACCGAAATTGTCTCGCCCGCATACGATCGCGCCTGATCGAGCAGACTCAAAGCATCACGCATACTCCCCTGGGCTTCGCGGGCCAGCAGTTCGGTCGCGCCGGAGCCAAATTCTATCTTCTCTCGAGCGCCGATTTCCACCAATGTTGCCGCAATCACCGCCTGCGTCAGACGGCCGAAATCGAAACGCTGACAGCGGGAGAGAATCGTCATCGGCATCTTGTGGACATCGGTCGTTGCCATGATAAACTTGACATGCGCCGGCGGCTCTTCCAGAGTTTTCAACAGAGCATTGAACGCCTCTGTCGTCAACATGTGGACTTCATCAATTATATATATTTTATAGGGAGAATTATGCGGCAGATAGGTAACATTTTCGCGCAAAAGGCGAATCTCGTCGATCCCGCGGTTGGAAGCGCCGTCAATTTCAATTACATCGGCAGCATTGCCGGCCGTAATTGCGACACAGTTTTCACAACTGTTACAAGGCTCTTCTGCCGGCCCCGTCTTGCAGTTCAAGGCCTTGGCAAAAATCCGCGCCGCTGAAGTCTTGCCAACTCCGCGCGAACCGGTAAAGAGAAAAGCGTGGCCGATACGGTTAAGCCGGATCGCATTCATCAGGGTACGGGTAATATGCTCCAATCCCGCCAGCTCACTAAAAAGCTGCGGCCGCCATTTCCGCGCCAGAACCTGATATACCTCAGTCATAAATTAAACCCTAAAAAACAATAACTCTGTCTAAACGTAATCCGGGCAACACCCGCCATCAATAAAAGCAAACTGATGCGGGAACAAATCCCGCAACCCAAATAGGCCTTTATCCGCCCGCAAATAAGTACCTTATCAGAGCTATGCATAAGTTTTTTCATCAGAACCTTTGCCTTAACGGCAAAGAACCTGTGAAACACTTAACATTTTCTGATTTTTAATTCTTGTTTTTTTGTACAGAAAATAACCTGTAAGGTACTAAAAGTTTGCGCCACCGGCGCTTTCACCCTTCACCCTTCTAACTTCACCCTTCAAACAGTTATCCCCATGAGAGATAACCAGGCTACCCTGCGGCACACGGAGAGCGGTGCTGCCGCTGCTTCCTTCCGGATCTGACGGGGTTCACGCCGTCGCCGTTGCACAGGACCTGGTTATCACCCATGGGGATAAAAATTTGGCGGCGCAAAAAGCGCTTTTATTAAAATGGCGGAGAGAGAGGGGTTCGAACCCTCGGTACGGTTACCCGCACACACGCTTTCCAGGCGTGCACCTTCAGCCTCTCGGTCATCTCTCCAGACTTTCAGGAAACGACCCGACTATCAAAAAAACCGGCAATTGTCAAGATTTATCGCGAAAATGTATGAGCATAATACAAATTCAAAAATACACCCATATATCAAGCCTGGTCTTGCCCCGGACGGGCATCTCCCGGATCTTTCAAAATCCTGATTTGAAACTTTACATCTTGTTTTTTTGCGGTATCGTAGCTATTATTGAAAGATGTTGAATATTGAAGCTTTGATACTGGCAGCGGGTGAAGCCCGGCGTTTTGGGCGGCCGAAGCAGCTTTTGCCCTGGGGTGATGGGCGAACTATTTTGAGCCATGTCATCGAAACGGCAGAAGCAGCTCCGGGAATTAATACTATCAATGTCGTGCTTGGCGCCTGGTTTACCGAAATCACCACGACTTTGGCTATCGAACTGCAATCAGTTAACGTCATTCGCAATCCTGAATGGCAAGTGGGAATGTTCAGTTCACTCAAGGCCGGCCTGAATGAGATAGCAAACCGGGGACAAAACAGTGCCGATGCCAGAAACATTGACGGAATTATTGTTCTGCTGGGAGATATGCCTTTTATCACTACCAAGACTCTGAACCAATTTACAGATACAATTTCTCAATCTGACTCGCAGCCGTTAATTGCCACCGAGGCCGGTCGGCCGGCCCATCCTTACCTAATTCGACCGACGCATATCGGTGAGATTTTATCCCTTAGTGGTGAAAGTGGTATCCGTCCATTCATCCAGAAAGAGTTCCCCGGAGCCCGAAAAATTACGGTTGAAAAATCGGTCGGTAGGCGTGACATCGATACCTGGCCAGGCTATTTTGAGAACCGTCCACCCGACTCGGGTGAAGTCGTACCTCCACCACCGGACTATGA
>JAOZKP010000654.1:0-547 GCA_029935295.1 bacterium
ATTGCAGCTGTCTGTCTCTACGCTCTGATTCTGGTCAACTGGTCGGTAAAAGATCTCTTTATCATGCCGGATCAGCGGGGTCGGATGCTGATGCAGAAAAAGGAGTATAAACGGGCTGCAGATGCTTTTGTTGATCCCCTGCAGCGGGGAGTAGCCCTCTACCGGAATGGTGATTTCAAGGAGGCCGCGGCCTCCTTCGGACGGGATGATTCGGCCGCAGCTCATTACAATCGGGCCAATGCTCTTCTGCTGGCGGGGAAATATGATGAAGCCATCGCAGCTTACGAGCAGGCTCTGTCGTTAAAAGATGACTGGCCTGCGGCCCGGGAGAATCTGTTTCTGGCCCGAATTCGGAAAAAGAGGATGCAAGCCCCGGATGATGATGCCGGCGGCACCGGCGGCAAACTTGAAGCCGATGAGATTGTTTTTGACGACCGGGCAAAAAAGAAGGCTAATGCCGATCAGCAGGAGCAGATTGCGGGTGGGGAGGGACTCTCCGATATGGAGATGCGAGCCCTGTGGCTGCGCCGGATTGAAAACCGCCCGG
>JAOZKP010000654.1:557-1329 GCA_029935295.1 bacterium
TGCGGGCAAAGTTTCTGTATCAGAAAAAGTTCAGCTTAAATTCCGGGGCTCGCGGCCCGGAGAAAAAGAGAGATTAAGATGCATTTGTCGATTCGATATCTGCGGCTGACGGTTCTGGCTGCCGTAATTATGCCGATTTTTTTGTTCTCCGGGTTTGCGTTTGCCGCGGCCACGCCGGCTTTTGTCAAAGAGAAGCTGGTAAAAAGTGAAAAAATCTGGCCGGGGCAGCGACTGACCCTCCAGATCACACTTTACACGACTCTCTCTTTTTCCGGCTCAACCCGTTTTGATCTGCCTAAGGTTTCGGGAATGCTGATCATGGAAAATGAGGACCGGCCGCTGATCGGCTCGGAAAAGATCGACGGCATCTCCTATATCTTCAAGCGTCACGACATTATTCTTTTTCCGCTGCGGCCCGGCAAGCTTCAAGTGCCGTCATTTAAGGTTGAATTCAGTTTTCGCAGTGATACCGGCAGTGTCGCCGGCCGGAGTTTTACGACCCGGCCGCTTGTATTTGCGGCCTTAAAAATTCCCGGTGTCGATTCCCGCAAACCGGTTATTACGACGACCAGTCTCAAGATAGATGAGCGCTGGCAGCCGCAGCCGGGGCAATTCCAAGTCGGTGATGCTTTGGTCAGGACAATTACGTTCTCAGCCGATGATCTTCCGGGGATGGTTCTGCCGCCTGTCGTGCCGCAAAAAATTGACGGCCTGGGCCTCTATCTTAAGGCGCCGCAGCTAGATGACCAGCGCCAGCGGGGCCTTTTTACCT
>JAOZKP010000655.1 GCA_029935295.1 bacterium
ACCTTCCTCAAAGGTCAGCATACCTCAACAAATACCCACAAGTCAAGCCTGACCCTGATTCTAGTTGAGATGGCGCAAGCAAAGATGGACTATTATTTTTGCAGAATTGGTTTGATTTTTCTTGTTCAATCTATTATATGTACATATAAACGTACATATAGAAATGGAGGGGAAATTATGCCGATGGTTACTGCTACTAATGCACGTAAGGATTTTTTTGAAATCGTCAAAGGGGCAACTGAAAAACATGAGATTTATCACATACGTCATCGGAAAGGGGATGTTGTGCTCATGTCGGAAAATGAATATGAAAGTTTGCTTGAAACTTTAGCTCTGTTGTCAGCTCCCGGGTTTAAAGAAAGATTTGAACTCTCACGAAAAGAGATTGAACAGGGGGAAACGGTTACTTTTGCCGAAGTTTTTGGTGAAGAATTGTGAAATACAATGTGATATTCTCTCAACAGGCTTACAAGGATATCAAAAAACTTACCCCTAAACTTCGTGAAAAAGCTAAAGAAATCATACGTAATCGGATAGCGGTTGATCCCTACAGGGGCAAACAGCTTGTCGGCAATATGAAAGGCTATTTTTCGGTGCGTTTAACTTATAAAGATCGTATCGTCTATTCGGTAGATGATGATCGTATTGTAGTTTTCATAGTGAGTGCAAAAACGCATTATCGGGATTAAAGAAAGAGAGTGAAAAGAGGGGGAAATGGGTCAGACCCCAACAAAAAGCGGGGCCTGGAAAACCGGTGGCCGGCTTTTAATATTTTAACTCTCATCTGCCAGCCAGGGTTTCAAGGTGTGAAGAAGCTCAAGAGCCTGTTTCTGGCAGGCCGGGTAGGTGGCGGCTTTTTGCCAGGAGCTGGCGGCGGCCGGGAAATCATCAATATTCCAGGCACAGTAACCGGCGAGAATGTATTGCCGGCCGTCGTTTTCAGGAATTTTTTTCAGAGCGAGAAAAACTCGAGCCGCTTCCCGGTAGCGGCTGGCAGAATAGAGAATCTCACCGCGCTGAAAAAGATTTACAGGATCAGGGTAGAGTTTCTGCAGGCGATCAAGGGTTGACAGAGCTTTCTCAACCGCACCCGTCTGGCGGTAGATGGCAACCAGCTGTTTTAACTCCATCTGCCCTGGTTTAACTTCAGCGAAAATATCCTCTAAAACTTCTGCCGCATCCTGGTAGAGCTCCAACCGCTGATAGATTCCGGCAATCTGCCGGCGCTCCGACAACGTAATATGGCCCTCACTTTGCAAAACCTTATATGCGCTTAAAGCTTTGCGGTATTCGGCAGCTGCCAGTGCGACCTGACCGTAAAG
>JAOZKP010000041.1:0-9596 GCA_029935295.1 bacterium
CGATCACAGTCAAAGATTTCCCGGGCTTTGCCGTCAATCCGGTATTTATCGCCAGCTATATTGTCCTTGACTGCTTCTACGGCGACAAATTTAATGCCGCCAGCCTGGAAAGTATCTCACAGGAGGCTTTAGGCCTCAGATTCGGAATCATGTGGGTTCAGAACGGTGCCGGCTTAGGCACCTGTTTTCACGCCGGCAATTCGATGGTTGAATATTTAAGAGATGCTAACACCGGCTATCCGGTAATGTGCGATCAGCTTAAAAAACAGTTTGAATCCGGCGCTCTCTGGAATCTCGAAGATGGCCCGGTTACTGAAAATGCCGCTGACCGGACTCTGGTTAAAGAACGCCTTTTAGGAGCGATTTTTGCCATTTCAACCCACCTGATTGAACACGATGTCGTCAGCACGGACGATCTCGAATTAGGCATCATGACTTCTCTTGCCTGGCCGCAAGGTCCTTTGGCCCTGATGAACGAGCTCGGCATGGAAGAGAGTGCGCGCCTGGTTAAAGTTGCGGTCGCTGCCGGAGATTTCAAACTCCCGAAAAAATTTGCTGACAACGACTTAGCCCCGTGGACGCTGAAAGGCTAACCCACCATTTTTATAATTTTACGTTTTAAAACAGAGAGCCCGGAATCATGTTCCGGGCTCTCTGACATTGGTGAGTTATATCCTTGACATTCTGTCTTAATATGGTACCATATTAAGACAGGAGGCACCATCATGAATATATCATCTGACATCAAACCGGTTTCATTCCTTAAATCCCACACGGCAGACATCTTAAAACAGATTAACAGTACCCGTCGGCCCATTGTTATTACTCAAAACGGGGAACCCCGAGCGGTCCTTCAAGACCCTTTGAGCTATGACAATATGCGCAAAGCTATTGGCCTGCTAAAACTTATCTCTCAGGGCGAGGAAGAGATCAAACAGAGAAGAACCAAAACTCAGAATCGGGTTTTTAAAAATATTGAAAAACTGTTGGCCGAGAAAGAAAGATGAGCACTCCATTTAAAGTTCACTGGGCTGAAGTTGCAGAAGAGGACTTAAAAGATATAATCCTGCATATAGCTGAAGATAGCCCCCGAAACGCCCGCTCAATTTTTGAGAAATTGAAAAAACAAGCCTCAGATCTTACCTGTTTTCCAGAAAAGGGCCGAATCGTTCCAGAACTCCATGATCAAGGTATCTTTCTCTACCGAGAACTTATTTCAACACCATGGAGGATCATTTACAGAATTTCAGACAACAATGTTTATGTTTTATCAGTAATAGATTCACGTCAAAACAGTGAAGATATTCTTCTTAAAAGACTTGTAAGGTGAGCAGGAAACAAGATTAACGATCCCAAACAGTCAATGGCTGATACTTTACTCAGGCCGTTTTCGCCTGAGCTGGGTCATTTTTTCGCCGCGACTATCTCTTTCGCCAGCTTCAAAATCTCACGAAAGGGATGCTGAACCTGGGTGGTATTAATGGTTATAACGGTATCGGTTATGGTTCCGTAGCGGGTGGGATCACCACTCTCCTGCAGATGGTGCGAGATAATATCGCTGAGTTCGGTTTCAGTACCCATCATGATATGGCGTTCGTCGGTCGCAATCAGGTCTTTAATCCGGGGCCGGTTGCGGGTACGGATAAAATATTGCGAACCTAAAGTCGCCCCGCGCAGGGCGTGACCACTGTCCCAGGAGAGGGCTTTTAAGGCCACGAATATCCCGGTAAATGTGTCTCCGGCTCCGAGAGTGGAGCTTAATTCATCAACAAAATCATCGCCGCAAACAATCTGCCGGTCGGCATAGCGCATCCTGAAGATCGTATCTTCCGGCATGCGCGCTTTTTTCCAGTATAATAGAGCCCGCGACGGAGTCAGGCGCTCGGTATAGCGCACGCCCTTACTGCCGTCAGTCAAGAGCAAACGACCGCCTTTGTTATTCTCGCCCTTGCGCCCCTGATTCATATTCCGCACCAGCTGGCGGCAGGTTTGATCCTTACCTTTACGATGGATAACCTTATCCAGCAACATAAGCTCATCGACATTAAGGATCATATATTGAATAAATGGAATTACAGCATCATATATAAGCTCCTCTCGACTACTGAAAAAATGCTCTTTTCTGGATGTGTAGTAACGCGCTGCGACCAGGGCATCAAAACATTTGAATAGGGTTTTGGTAGGACAGAGAAAGGTGGTTACCGAACTTGCGTAAGCAGTATTCAGCAGGCGACAGACCAGACGCAGCTCCTCCGGGTTGGTGAGTGAATTAATAATAAGGTTGGTTTTGATAAAGTCTTGGTCTTTACGCAGCCGGTACTCAAGATCAAAATAGCGCCGGGTCAGTTTTTCCTCCGGGATAACCTCTTCGTTCGTCTGATTTGAGAGAACAATTCTGTCTAAATAACGACCCTCATCATTCTCAATTGTCAGAACATAGCTTATGCGCGGCAGCAGGCCATCGACATGCATTTCGGGAATATCCCCGATGGCTACTTTGAACTCCTGATAAAACTTCTTAACCAGTTTGAATTTTGGATTTTTGACGTCGAAAAAGAAGAGATGTTCGTACGCAATTCCGGCACTCTCCGGCTGCAGCTCCAACGAGTCATAAAGTGAGCGGATAGCCTGAATCAGGTTGCGATTATTACCACCCAAACGGATCTGGGCGGGATCTTTTACAACAACCAGTTTAAGGTCATTCTCATCCCTAATAATATCGGGATGGGCCAATTTGAGCTCGGCCAACATACCGGACAACTCATGCGAACAAAGGCTTAATGACGGTCGTTCAATATATTTGCCGCCCAGGGCCATAGTGTAATAAAACTTTTCATTAACCTTCTGCACTTCACAGGTTGACATCGGGTTGACATAGATCGGCTCGGCCTCGCCCTCAACCTGACAGACAAAAATGGTCCCCAAAGGCAGCAAGATCTTATCATCAATCACAATAAGATCATTCTCAACCACCTGACAAATCTCCGCCAGGGAGGGTTTTATCATGTAATCAAAAACCGGGATCCCACCCAGAAAAACGAACCGACTCTGACTGCTGGCTGCCATCACTGCCTCCGGATAAATTCATGCTTGATTTTCATATGTGATCTGTGTTAAACAGCGACCCCTTGAAAATGAAATTTTTTACAAAAATACGGCCGTCCTGAAAACCTGATGGATTTCAGGAACAGCCCTTAAGATTAATGGAGTAGAAAAAATGGCTAAAGTTTGTGATATCTGCGGTAAGAAACCGCTTGTCGGCAACAATGTAAGTCACGCCCACAACAAAACCAAGAGAGTCTGGCAACCTAACCTACAGAGTGTTAATGCCGTCGTCAACGGACAGAAACGCAAAATTAAAGCCTGTACCCGCTGTATCCGCTCAGGCGCAGTAACTAAGTAAACAACGCCCGAATATTCTTCAAGACCCTTTTACACCCAGTATCTACACTCTAGCAGGTACTGGGTTTTTGTCGTTTTTTAAATTCAGCTCACCCGGGTAACCTGATAAACCCCTTTCACCGCCCGCAAAGCCAATTTGACCCGTTTCAAATGCTCCAGGTCTTTCACTTGGACTTCAAAAAAACAGACCGCTTTCTGGTCAATAGTGGTCTTCAGGGAAGCGCTGGAGATATTCGCCTCCTGTGTACTTATCGCTGTACTTAATGCCACTAGCATCCCTTTCACATCCTCACACATCACCCGGATCTTAACCTGGTGGGCAGTTGTCTGCGCGAGATTCCAGGAAACATCCATAAAGCGTTCCGAATTACTCATATCGACATGGCGGCAGTTGCGCCGATGAATCGTCAAACCGCGGCCCCGGGTAATAAAACCGACAACGTCATCGCCCGGCAAGGGATTACAACACTTGGCGAAACGCACCATAACATCGTCAATATCCTTAATTGAAATCCCGTCACTGGCCGGTCTTTGCGGCCGCTTCTTATCATCCTCTTTATCTTTGCTTTTTGCCGGCTTACGCAGTTCAGGATAGATCCGATTGATCACCTGCCGGGCTGAAAGTTTACCCCGACCGACAGCCGCCAGCAGAGCTTCAGCATGTTTAAGTGAGAATTCTTCTGCCGCCGCCTGTATTTTACCACTCTTTAGGGCCTGATTGAGTGAAAGTTTAGCCCGACTGAAAGCTTTTTCACAAAACTCCCGGCCAAGCTCAATACTGCGGCGTTCCTCTTCTTTTTTAACCCACTGCCGGATTTTGGTCCGGGCTTTACTGGTCTTAACAAAAGCCAACCAGTCTTTGTTCGGATGCTGACGGTTGGAGGTAACAATTTCGACCATCTCACCGTTTTTAAGCTGGTAGCGCAACGGCACCAGCTTGCCGTTGACCTTCGCCCCGGTACAGTGATCACCGACTTTAGAGTGAATGCTGTAAGCCATATCAATCGGGGTTGAGCCATTTGGCAGCTCTTTAACCTCTCCCGTCGGAGTAAAAACATAAACAGCTTCAGAAAAGAGATCAATCTTGACTGAATCTAAAAATTCACCCGGGTTTTCAACATCCTGCTGCCACTCAATCATCTGCCGGAGCCAGTCCATCTGCTTGCGATCATGATCGTCAAGCTGATAGCCCTCTTTGTAATGCCAGTGGGCGGCAATCCCCATCTCGGCAATCTGGTGCATCTCAACAGTCCGGATCTGGAACTCGGCATAACGACCATCCGGCCCGATTACCGTGGTATGCAGAGACTGATACATATTCGCCTTGGGAATGCCGATAAAATCCTTAAAACGACTCGGCAAAGGCCGCCAGAGAGCATGGATAATCCCTAAGACATTATAACACTCAGCTTTATTTGCCACTAAAATGCGAAAAGCGACAATATCATAGATCTGCTCAAAAGCAATATCCCGGCGCACCATCTTACGATAAATGCTGTAAAAATGTTTAAGGCGTCCGAAAACCTGAGCCTCAATATGATTATGCGTAAGATTGCGCTGCACCAGTTTAATTATATTACTGATAAAATCACGGCTCTCAAGCTCTTTCTGCGCGACCTTCTCCTCAAGCTCCTTGTAGACTGCCGGCTGCAGATAACGCAGGGAACGATCCTCGAGTTCCTGTTTCATCCAGGAGATACCGAGACGGTTTGCCAGCGGCGCGTAGATATCCAGAGTCTCCTGGGCAATCGCCGCCTGCCGGGGGCTCTTCTGGAAATCCAGAGTGCGCATATTATGAATCCGGTCCGAAAGTTTAATCAGTAAAACCCGGATATCTTTAACCATCGCGAGAATCATTTTCCGGTAATTTTCGGCCTGATGTTCACGCGAACTTTTAAATTTTATTTTGCTTATTTTGGTCAGACCTTCGACCAGAGCGGTGATTTCATCACCGAAACGAAGACTTAGATCCTCAATCGATGTCATGGGATCATCTTCTAAGGTATCGTGCAGAAGTCCGGCAGCAATGCTGGAAACATCCATCTTCATGTCAGCCAGAATGTTGGCGACTTCAATCGGATGGACCATATAGGGCTCGCCCGAGAGACGAACCTGATTGCGGTGGGCGTAGGCGCTGTAAGCGTAGGCTTTGCGAATTATATCAAAATCTGCCGCCGGATAATAATCGGCAACCTTCTCGATAATGTCATTCGCTCTAATCATTCATAAATTCAAGTAGCAGGGGGTTAAAATCTATTTAAGATGAGGATCAGAAAAGCCGGCAGCTTTTAATTTGGCCAAGACCGCATCTGAATCCTGCTGCACTGCAGGACCATCCAGCAAAAGTAGAGTATGCGGCATTTCCAAAGTCACTCTCTGCACCTTCGGTTCAAAACCTGAGGCATGATACATATTTTCCCAGGCAACGACACTGCTGCGCAGATAAAACGAGCCGATGACAACGTTGTAACCGCCGCTGCAGGCCTGAAGAAAAGGGTCATCGCCTTTTTTGCGAACTACTGCCATCGTCTCTAAAGCTTTTTTCTGCTGCGGGAAGGTTCCCAGATAAACCCTGTACATTGGGGTCGGACGCCGCATAATCTTGGTTTTCACCTTGAAATTCAAGGCTTTGAGTTTGTCTCTGTTCTGCAGAAAGTCAACCTGCAGCACATACTCTCCCGCGATTATAGTACGAGTCGGCAAAGGAGATGTCGGGGTACTCTTTTCTGAAGGAGCCAGAGCCGCTTGCGGCCGGGGTTCAGGTTTTGCAACTAACGGAGCAGCCAAAGATGCTGGTGCAGAAACCGCAGTTACCGGCGCCAAACCTTCATTCAACTTAGGCGCCTGTGCCACTGCCGGCAATTTATCAGGCAATGGTTCGGCTGATTTCTGTATTTCCTGATCAACTAAATTTGTTTTTTTAGAAATCACAGAAGCAGAATCGCTAACCGAGCTGGACTCTGCAGGCGGCGCCTCTGCTTCTGTATTGGCGACAGGCTCATTTATTTGCTGCGGCCGGGATGGCGGCAACACCGCAACCACAGTTTCCGGCACTGTACCGGATTCAACCTGAGGTTCAACCTGCGGCGGCAGCGGGGCAATCATCTCCGGAGAACTGGCAATCGGCGCAGCCGGCATCCTTATTGGAGAAAATGAGAGAAAGTAATAGAGACCAATCAGGGAAAAAAGAACAACGATTATCTCAAAACGCAGAATCGTCTCCAGAGTTCCGTCATTACCTTTTCCCCGCCTTGTTTTAGATTTCGCTTTTACCATCAATAAAGCCTACTCTTCATCTTTTTCCTGTTTGGCGGCAACGATCTTGGGAATCAAGTGACTCGGAACCTCTTCGTAGTGGGAGAATTCCATCGTAAACATACCCCGGCCGCCGGTCATGGAACGTAGATCCGGAGCATATTTTAAGACTTCCGACATCGGCACCTGAGCTTTAATCATCTGGCTGTTGGCCATCGGCTCAACCCCGTTAACTTTACCGCGGCGGCTGTTGAGATCACCGATGACATCACCCATATAATCATTAGCAACGTTAATATCCATCAGCATTATCGGTTCTAAAAGAGTCGGTTTGGCATCGATCACGCCTTTCTTGAACGCCAGTGAACCAGCAATCTTAAAAGCCATTTCCGAGGAATCAACTGAGTGATAAGAGCCGTCATAGAGGGTCACTTTAATGTCAACTACCGGATAGCCGGCAAGCACGCCACCGGCCATCGCCTCCATCACCCCTTTTTCAACTGCCGGGATATATTGACGCGGCACCACGCCGCCGACAATACTGTTGACAAATTCAAAGCCTTCACCTTTCGGCAGAGGTTCAATTTTAAGCCAGACGTCACCAAATTGCCCCCGGCCACCGGACTGCTTTTTATGCCGTCCCTGCAGTGAGACCGCTCTCTTGATCGTCTCTTTGTAGGGCACTTTGGGCGCATCAAGTTCGACATCAACCCCAAATTTACGTTTAATCCGGTCGACAGTTACTTCAATGTGTACCTGCCCCATACCCGACACCACCAGCTCTTTCGTCTGCTCATTCCGCTGAATCCTGATTGTCGGATCCTCAGCCATCAGACGTTGCAGAGCGCTGCCGAGCTTCTCTTCATCACCTTTACTCTTCGGCCGAAGTGAAAATGAGATCACCGGTGAGGGCAGGACAAGCCCTTTAAGTTTCAGCGGAACCTTCTCATCACAAAGTGTATCCCAGGTCACCGTCTCTTTAAGTTTCGCCACAGCAACAATATCTCCGGGCACACATTTTGTAATCGGAATCTGCTTATTGCCTTCGAGTTTAAGAAGCTGTCCGATACGCTCTTTGCGGTCTTTGGTGCTGTTGTAACAATTGGAATCTGAAGTCAGGGTGCCGCTGTAAACCCGGAAAATTGATAATTGACCGGTAAAAGGATCGGAAATGGTCTTAAAAACCAACGCTGAAAAAGGTGCATCCGCATCGGCAATCAACTCATGTTCACTGCCCTCAGCCAGATTTTCAGCAAACTGGGCCGGGCGCTCCAGAGGTGAAGGAAGACAGTCACACATAATATCCATCAGAGACTGAATGCCGATATTTTTCAGGGCCGAGCCACAAACCACGGGAACAAATTTTCCAGTCATACAGCCTTCACGGGTGGCCCGGTGAATCTCGTCAACCCCGATATCTTCACCACCGAGATATTTCTCCATCAGATCATCGTCAGCCTCAACTACCCGCTCAATCATCGCTTCACGGGCCTCGGCTGCCGCCTCCTGCATATGCTCGGGAATATCCTCGGTTGTATATTTTCCGCTCTGATCATTACCGTAACGCAGGGCCTTCATTGTCACCAGATCTATGACCCCGATAAAATCCTCTTCTTTACCAATCGGAATCTGGAGAACCAGCGGATAACAATCAAAAGTTGACTCCATTTCACCTACAGCGCGATCAAAATCAGCCCTTTCACGATCAAGCTTACTGATGAACACAATCTTGGGAATTTCAAACTCATCGGCATATTTCCAGACCGCCTCAGTCTGCACCTTGACACCGGAGATCGCACTGACAATAACCACGGCTCCGCCGGTCACACGCAGGCAGGCCTTGGTATCAACAATAAAATTGGCATAACCCGGGGTATCAATAATATTCAAATGTTTTCCCTGCCAGTCACAATGGTGCATGGCGCTGGTCAAAGTAATTTTCCGTTTGATCTCTTCCGGTTCAGAATCGAGTACCGATGTACCATTATCAACACTGCCCAGCCGCTTAGTACTGCCGCCATTGAAGAGTATAGCTTCAGCTAAAGACGTTTTACCGGCTCCACCATGCGCAATAATTGCAACATTTCTCAAATTTTCGCTTGTGTATGATTTCATAGTTAAAAATCCCTTCATTAAAAAAACTGGCTTGAGGTTAACAGATACCAAGCACTCATTAGACATACTGAAACAGCGTCCCAAATCTAAAGTAGCAATGCCAACGCCATAAATTCCTACTGTAAATAGCTCTCACTTGTCAAGCCTTTACTATTAATAATACCGGAAAAAGTTATACTTGAGAATTAGAAAGTTGTTGCATTTTTCCAAAAATTATTTTAGCTTGGCCTTTCATATAATGTTAAGTTAACCCATAACTCATTGCACTATTACGAGAAAAATCAAAATTCAGTAAAAAGATAGACACAATTGTTGCCAGCATTGCTGCAAACAGCGCTGCTGAGATGTCAAATCCAGCCGCAAATCTCCAGGATTTACTGGCAAAATTTTCGATTTAGAAGAAAATTGCATCTCCCCCTTGTAATCATTGCCAAAATATTATAAGTAGCAGTTACAAAGACAGAAATGACGACGAACTGAAAACCTGAAAAATCACATCGATATATGGAGAAAAAAATAATGCATGTCACAAATGATGATGGTCTGATTACTATTGCTTTAGAGGGCGATCTTACCAGTGCAAATCTGAATGATTTCAGAGCTATGGTTCAGGAAGAGATCGAGGCCGGCAACAAATCGTTCTGCATCGATTTTTCCGGTGCGGCAATTATTGATTCGATGGGGATCGGCTGTCTCGTGGCAACCTATAATTCATTAAGACAGAAAGAGGGAACAATCCAGCTAAGTAATGTTCCGGAAAACCTGAGAGATGTTTTTCAGGTTATGCGTCTGGACCGCATTCTCTCCATAGTTTAGCATCTTTT
>JAOZKP010000041.1:9696-14630 GCA_029935295.1 bacterium
TAACAACGTCCTGACAAGACACTTGCTTGCGGGCAATGCCCGCGCAAATTGTAAAGAATACCATCATTATAAATCTGCTCCAGCAAGAGAGGTAAACCTAATGTCCATGGCATCTTTTATTGACGACGAAACCCTGCAGGAATATATCAGTGAGAGCCTTGAGCACTTAGCCGATATCGAACAGGATCTTTTGGCTATTGAAGAGGGTGGAGCTGAGATTGACGAGGAGATTGTCAATCGGGTTTTCCGGGCCGCACATTCCCTTAAAGGCGGGGCCGGATTTCTTGCCTTGGAAACCATCAAGGAACTTGCTCACAAGATCGAAAATGTTCTTGATATGATGCGCAACCGGGAGATTGTCCCAAACCCAGAAATTATCAATATCCTTCTGAATGCATTCGACAAGCTTCGGGACCTGATCAACAATTCCGACACCAGTAACGAGCAGGACATCGATGAATTCGTCACCTCTCTGGTCGGCCTCACTACTGCCCATTTAGAGCCCGCCGCCCAGGCCAGTGTCTCAAATATGATCCCGGTAATAAAAAAAGACGGCAGTGTCATCTTTGAAGTGCCTCAGATTGATCTAGACCAGGCCAAAAAAAATGCCCAGAATCTCTATCTGCTTGAATATGATCTTATCCATGATGTCTACCAACACGGAAAGACACCGATGGAGATCATCAAAAATGTCATGGATCTGGGCACCATTATCGAGAGCCTGATTGACATCGACAAGGTCGGCACGCTTGAAGATGCACCGATCAACTCTATCCCCTTCTATATGTTAATAAGCTCTATCATCGAGCCGGACGTTGCCCCCAACTTCCTTGATCTTCCAGAGGAACAGGTTCACTCGATAGGTACTGACGGCAAAGAGCCGGATGAATCCAGCCCGGCACCGGCAACTGAGGCTGAAGTTAAGGAGACAGCACCGGCTCCAGCAGAAGTGGAAACCCCAGCCCCAGCAGCACCACTCCCACCTAAACCCGCTGCCAAACCTGCTCCTCCGGCGCCGGCTGCAAGTAAAAAACCTGTGCCAACAAAGAGTAAAGAAGCTGCTGACAAACCGCAAAAGAGTGATACTCCGACTTCATTAAGAGTAAATGTCGAACTCCTGGAAAACCTGATGACCTTAGCCGGTGAGATGGTACTTTCACGCAATCAGCTTATGCAGGCGGTTAATGAATTCGACCAGCACAGCATCAAGCTTGCCGGCCAGAGAATCAACCTGGTCACCTCTGAGCTCCAGGAGGCGATCATGATGACCCGCATGCAGCCGATCGGCTCGGTTTTTAACAAATTTCCCCGGATCGTCCGGGATATGTCCCAAAAACTTAATAAAGAGATCAATCTGGTTATTACCGGCAAAAATGTTGAACTTGACAAAACTATTGTTGAGGGACTTAACGACCCGCTTACTCACCTTATCAGAAATTCGGCAGATCACGGCATTGAGTTGCCTGATGCCAGAATTGCCAAAGACAAACCGAAAGCCGGGCGGATTGATCTGAAAGCCTACCACGAGGCGGGCCAGGTCAATATCGAAATAACTGATGACGGCGGCGGCCTTGATTCCGAGAAAATTGCTGACAAAGCTCTGGAAAAAGGTATGATTTCGCCTGACCAGCATGCGGTAATGTCACGCAAGGAGAAGATGGCCCTGATCCTGCTGCCGAGCCTTTCGACTGCTGATAAAGTTACCGATGTCTCCGGCCGCGGTGTCGGCATGGATGTTGTCAAATCCAACATCGACCAGCTTGGCGGCCAGATCGAAATCGATTCTGAACCGGGCCAGGGAACAACCATCAGAATCAAACTGCCTTTGACCCTGGCAATTATCCCCAGCCTTCTAGTCAGTGTCGGTGATGAACGTTTCGCCCTGCCTCAAGTCAATGTCAGTGAACTGGTGCGAATCGGTGCGGCTCAGATAAAAGAGAGGGTTGAACGGGTTGGTGACTCCGAGGTTATGCCGTTGCGCGGCGAACTCATCCCTTTAATCCGCCTGGACAAAGTTCTAGGCACCAAAAAGACTGTTATCGACCCGGAATCCGGCGCCGAAATTGATGATCGCCGACAACTTATATCTGACCGCCGTTCACCGGCAACTGACATTGACCAGACACTAAATAAAGACCCTGATGCTGAAGCAGTTGAGCAGAAACGATCCGGCGCTGAACGGCGTTACAAAGCCAGCAGTGACCTTAATATTGTCGTCGTCTCCGCCGGTTCATTCAAATACGGTCTGGTTGTTGACGAGCTGCACGATTCAGTTGAAATTGTCGTTAAGCCATTGGGTCGGCATCTTAAACATATTTCCGGCTATGCCGGTGCCACAATTATGGGAGATGGCCGGGTAGCCCTGATTCTCGATGTCGGCGGTGTTGCCATACTTGCAGACCTCACTTCGATGGCCGGCAGTCAACGGGCCCAAGATCTGCTTGATGGCGGCGAAGGAGCCCACGCTAAAGATCATCAGGCTCTGCTCCTTTTTAACAATGGTCAGGAAGAACCCTGCGCCGTACCTTTGGATATCGTCGAACGGGTTGAACAGGTAAACTTTGAAGACATTGAGACCAAGAGCGGACAGAAAGTCATCAAATACCGCGGCGGAAGCCTGCCCCTTTTCTCTTTATCCGACGTTGCTGATGTTGCCGAACTCAACAAAGATCAGGAACTGATCGTAATCGTCTTCACGGTTGCGGATCGTGAAATCGGTCTTATGGCATCCGAACCCGTCGATACCATTGAAATCAAAGCTGTAATCGACCACGAAACCCTGAAAGACACCGGGATAATGGGGTCCGCAATTATCAATGAGAAAACTACTTTGATAATTGACATCCATGAACTGGTCGAAACCCTCAAACCCGACTGGTTCAAACGCCTGCAGAAACAGGAAGACCGCAAGAAAACAGCTCAACGTCAGGCGGCCACCGGCAGCGATTCTTACGTTCCCCCAGAAATCAAAAAAATCCTTCTGGTTGAGGACTCCGACTTTTTCCGATCCCAACTCAAGAAATATATCGAAGATGAAGAAAGGGTGTGCATCCAGGCCGAAGATGGGTTAATTGCCTGGAACTGGCTCCAGAAGAATCCGGATCAGCTCTCGCTGATTATCACTGACATTGAGATGCCGAATATGGATGGTTTTGAGCTCTGCCAACACATCCGAAGTGATCACCGGTTTGACCAGCTGAAGATTATCGCCGTCACCTCCCTGGCTGCAGATGAACATATTGCCAAAGGGAAAAAGATCGGAATTGATGATTATCAGATTAAACTCGATAAAGAGAAGCTTCTGGCCAGCATCGACGCAAACATTCGCTAATTTACAATCATAAAACTGGAGAGAGCAGATCATGGCTGAGACCACTAACCTGCAACTTTGTTCATTTCAACTTGCGGATGCCACTTTCGGACTTGACACCATGCTGGTTCAGGAGATCATCAAAGTCCCTGACATCACAAAAGTCTACCTGGCGCCGAAGGAAATAACCGGCATCATCAACCTGCGCGGGAAAATTGTCACAATCATTGACCTGGCAATAAAACTTGAGCTCACTACCGAAGTCGAAATGACGAATCGCAAAATCATTATTGTCGAGTCCCAGGATGAACATTTCGGACTGGTTGTTGATAATATTAATGATGTCATTCATATTGACGGTGAAGAACTTGATGCCGCGCCATCCAATGTGCGGGTTGCCCAGAGCCGTTTCATTTCCGGGGTTTTCCGCGACAACGAACAACTGATTGCAATTCTTAACCTTAATGAAGTTATCAATCCGGCTGAGAAGAAGACTGAATAAAAGGATTACCTGAAAAAATGGCCATAAAAGTTCTGATCGTTGATGACACTATTCTCTACCGCAAAGTAATTGGTGACATACTAAAGGCAGAAGATGGCATTGAGGTTGTCGGCACCGCCAACAATGGCAAAATTGCTATCTCAAGAATCAATACCTTAAAACCGGATTTATTGACTCTTGACATTGAAATGCCGGTCTGCAATGGTATTGAGGTATTGGAGTATCTGCGCGAAAACAAGGTTGATACCAACGCCATCATGCTCAGCAGCCTGACCCGCAAAGGCGGGGATATGACCATGAAAGCTTTGGAACTTGGGGCTTTCGATTTTATCCCCAAACCTGAAGGCGGAAGTATGGCTGAGAATCAGGCTTTTATAAAGCAGAATCTGATTCCAAAGATTAAAGCCTATGCCCGGCACCACTCAATCAAAAGCGTTTTAAGCGGCCGGCGGACAACTCCGGCCACTACCGCTGCAGGCCCATCCCGGCCGGCAGCAGCTCCGGCCTCAGACCCGTCAAAACGTATTGTCACAAAAAAACGAGCCCGACCCTCTTCTATCATTGCAATCGGCATATCCACCGGCGGCCCGAACGCACTGACACGGATGCTACCGATGCTCCAGGCACCAATCGGAGTTCCTGTAGTAATCGTTCAGCATATGCCGCCGCTCTTCACAAAATCCCTGGCTACAAGCCTTGACGGCAAATGTTCGCTGCAGGTCAAAGAGGCCGAGGATGGTGAAGTGTTGCAGAACAATGTAGTCTATATTGCGCCCGGCGGTAAACAGATGAAAATTATTGCCGAGGCAAGTGGACACGGTAAAGTTAAGATTACCGACGATGCCCCGGAGAATAATTGTAAACCTTCAGCTGACTATCTCTTCCGCTCGGTTGCCTCGCTTTTCAAAGACCGGGTCACAGCCCTTATCATGACCGGAATGGGAAATGACGGCACAAAAGGATTGCGACTTGTCAAACGTCACGGAGCCCCGGTAATCGCCCAGGACGAACAAAGCTGCGTTGTCTACGGCATGCCGAAAGAAGCAGTCAGCGCCGGCGTGGTTGACGTCTCACTTCCACTTGACAGGATTGCAGCAGAAGCAGTCAAAACCTTAAAGAACC
>JAOZKP010000233.1 GCA_029935295.1 bacterium
GTCTGGAGTTTGTCATCAACCCGGGGGTAGAATTTGCGTTGGTTATTCTGTCCGATATAGACGACATTCCGCATATTCATGCCGACAATGCCGCGCTGGCGCAGACGTTTCGGAGTGGTAATCAGCATCGCTCTCTTCTCCTATTCCCGGCCCATCGGTTCAAAACGCCGGAGTTCACTCAGGCGGTAACCGGAGTAGGTGCCAATCATCAAAATTATGGCAAGTAAAACCAGTAGCAGCTCGGGGAAGGCGTAGGTCATATTCCCGATAAAGTTATTTTTCATCAGGACGTAGATAACGCTGGCAGTAAAGAGGCTGCCGCTGCCCTGAATCAGAACGTCTTTGCCACCCTCTTCTTCCCAGAGAACACACATCCGCTCGATTGACCAGGAGATAATGATCATCGGGAAGAAGGTGACGCTAAGCCCGACCTCACTCCCCATTTTATAGCCGATGACCGAGATTGCCAGATAAATGGTTATGACAAAGACGAGGATGGCAGAAATCCGTGGCACCAGGAGCAGGTTTAAATGGCTTAAAAGAGCTCTTAAAATCAAGCCGACGCAGACCACGATTAAAAATAGAATCAGGCCAACAACAAGGGTTGTCTGGAGAAAAGAGAGGGCAATCAAAATCGGCATAAAAGTTCCCATTGTCTGAATCCCGACCAGGTTACGTAAAATAACCACAATCAAGGCGCCAAATGGGATTAAGAGGAGAATCTTAAAGGCATTCTGGCTTGACACAGGCAGGCTGTAGATGGAGAAGTCGATTAACCATGATTTTTTCTGTTGGCCCCCTTTAATTGCGGCCTGATTAGCAAGAATTTTTGTTGCCAGCGAAGAAAATCTGATTTTAGCTTTACTGCCGCCTTCAATTTCCAGCAGAGATTCGTTATGCTGCTGCCAGATCAGAAATGCATCCGGATTTTCAATTTCGGCCGTTTTTGGGTTGATTAGCTGCCATTTTTTGCCGTCAAAAACTTCGATGAAGGCGGAGAGTTTCTTGTTTCGATTATTTTTGGAGAGGATCAGTCCTTTTACAATACGGTTGTGGATCTTGGCCATGGTCAGCAGGTCGCTGGCTAAGCCTAAACGGCCGCCTAAATCACGCGGCATTTCCAATAGTGTCGAGGCGGACTGATTTGTCTCAGGAGAATTTAATTGATTTATAATGTTGGTTCCGGTTTTGATAGCATCATGTTTCGGGTTTTGAGCTTCTTTAATCAGGTTTGTCGCGGCCTCAAGATAAACATTGGTAAAAGGTTGGGAAAGTTGTGGTATGGTGGTCGGAGTTTTTTTGCGGCTAACTTTTTGTGCACTTTTGCGGCGGAAGATATTAACCCTATAGTAGAAATGTTGGGGCCCTTTCGGGGTGTCTTCACGACTCCAGATAATTCGTTTTACCCCATCCTGAGCTTTGGCACGAGTTAATTTGTATCCTTTAGTTTGCTGCAGGCTCTCAGTAATTACGAGACCACTACTGTTGTCAGGAAGATTCAGGGAGATTTTGACGGGCCCGCCATCAGCGTGAAAGTTTACGCGGCTCTCTATCGCCCAGATAGTCTCTTTTTTGTCGGTACTGAAAGAAAACCCCAGCACATTGATTTTGTAGATCGTGGTTCCGATTCCCAAAACCAGGAGAATTGTGATCAGCAGGGTAAGTTCCATCTTATTTTTCATTGTCATCTCCCTTACTTAAAGGTGAGAGTACATAGCTGCGGTTAACATCAACAAGGGCAGTGTTTTTCAGAAGTGAACGCCCGATCAAAACCGGGAACTTGAACTGACTGCGGTCGGTAAGAGAAAACTGGGTCATTTTTTTGATCTTTCCCATTACGATCTCAAGGTTGACTACTGAACGACTCTGTTGATCCATGCCGTGGCGTTTGACCTCAATCGTGCGAATAACCGGTTTGCTCATTGCGACTTTTTGTCCATTATTGCGGATCAGGCTGAATTTGACCCACTTCTTTCCATCACGTTCAAATCGTTTTATCTGGCTTGCATGAATTGAAGAGGTTGTGGCCCCGGTGTCGATCCGGGCTTTTAGGCGGATGTTGTCAGGTTTTATAGTTATGTATTCGGTTTCGCCGAAAATTGTCAGTTTTTGAGCGCCACTTTTAATACTGTTTACAGGTTCCGGTTTCGGCGCAGGTTCCGGTTTTGGGACGGGGATGGGCTTAGCCTCCGGCTCAGGTTTTGGTGATGGCTCCGCTTTTTCCGCTTTTGCCGGTTCGCTAATCTTAATGTTTGGGGCTGTAAGTTCGCTCTGACCGGCACAGGAAACTAAACAGAAAATTGCGAAAATGAAAAGTAGAAGATACGCAGAGTTTTTCATGAGATAATCCTTTTTATAAATTATTTTTTCAGGTTTTTGTTTATGTCAACATCAACAATGAAATCCTGACTCAGCCAGTCCCGGCCGATGAGAAGTTTGTAGGTCATGGCACTGCGGTTCCGGAGGTTGACATTGATGGTTTTGTCAATCCCCTGCCAGCGCAGAGTCAGAGGAATCATATAGCGGACTTCAACCCCCTGGGCGTTGCGAACTTGCAGAGCGTCAATAATGGTTGTCTGCAGACGTTTTTTTTCACCTTTACCGTTAATCAGGGTGAGAGATATTTTTTTGCCGACATTAGCCTTTTTTTGCTTGGCCGGGTTTTCTATCTCAATCTCTAATGCGTGAATTGAAGTTGTCCTCGCACCGGTATCGATGCGGGTTAAAAAGTCAAGGTCAGCTTCGACAACATGGATTATCTCGGTCGCCCCGACCGTAATTTTAGTCGGGGTGGGAGGGCTGGTCGCACAACTCTGAAGAATAATACAGATTAGTCCAAAAAGGAGGGGGGCAAAAGTTCTTTTAAGCATAAGCTTTTGTGTTTGTATCATTCCATCTTCCCTTTTGAGTGAAAATTAAAAATCGAGGCCGAGGCGGCCGAAATAGAGCAGGTCATAATAGCTTTCATTTTCGAGGGTTAAATCTTTCCGGCTTTCATAGTCATGTTCAAATCCAACTTCGATTCCCAGACCTTGTAAAAGCCCAATATCCAAGCGCCATTTACCCTCCATCCAGGTGCGGTATTCACCAGCATCATTGAGGAGTGGATAGACGATGACCTGGTAGGAGAGAGTTTGTTTCTCTAGGCTGGCGGGTTTCCAATGCCATTCCAGACCCAGTTGACCTTCGATGTCGAACTCATCCTCAGTACCCCAGCTCCGGCTGCAGCCGAGACCCGCTCGGCCGTTCAATCTGAGCGTATCAGTATTGTAGAAGTCGTAACCCGGCCCAGCAGCGATTGAAACCCTTTGTTTCCAGGATTCAAATGAGTCCTGTTCGTAACGAAGATAGGCGTAGTAGAACCATTTTGAGTGAGGCAAAAGCCAGTCATGGACGATATTAACATGCCCTTTACTGGTATCTTTTTCTTTGTCTTCAGTCTCATAATAGTAGGCCGAATTAAGACTGAAGCGCCGTTTGTCAGTTTTGTAAGAAGTATCGAAAGCGATGCTTGACTCCATACTGACATCATTACCGTTTTCACCTTTGAGACCAAGTGCCAGGCGGCTCTTCCAACCATTAAAAAATGCAAAACCGAAGAGTCCAGGTTGTTTTCCCGACGATTTATTCGGTGTGGCAACCGTTTCAATCGCTTTTTCAGGCTTTTTTGCGACAGCGGCTTTGGCTGCAGCCTGATTGTCTGCTGCCGGTTTGGTCTGAATCTGTTTTTTTGGTATAGTTATATCACCCAGTACAACATGGTGCAGGGTCAGGCTGGTTTCGTTTTCACTCTTAAGTTCACCGGAGAGCTGGTCTCCGTTTAAAAGGGTGACAACCATTGCCTCGGTCGGCAGGGCGAACAACAGAAAGGAGAAAAGAAGCCAACTAAATATGAATGATGTGACTCTATAATTTTTCATAATTGTATGGTTACTCAAAATTATAGATTGTTTTACTGTCTTACCCGCCAGGTGCCATCACCGCCCTCCAGCAGTCTTACCCGGTCGCCGACACGATAGTAATCGCCATCTTCCTGAACGACTGCCATCATCCGACCACTGTCAAGCTCGATGGTGAACTCAATTGCGGGTTTGGTTCCGACTTGATTTTCAATGGCGTTACCGGCAACCATGCCTGCGAGCGCACCACCGACGGCTGCCAGCGTCCGGCCGCGACCGGAACCGATGGTGCTGCCGATAACCCCGCCGGCAACGCCGCCGAGAACTGCACCGCCCCCGGAAGTTTTATCCTGAATCGTGACATGACGCAGTTCAATGATAGTACCGTAATAGACGCTCAATGATCTTTGGGCCTGGCCGGAGGAGTAGACCTGGCCTGATTGGCTGGTGGTGCAACCGGTAAATATCGGCATCAGCAAAAAAATTGAGATAGTTGATAGGAGTGCAATACAATGATTACTTCTCATGGTTTTATTCCTCATAATTCAGGTTGAATATTTCTTGGAATTGGCAGATGATTTAAATTGATTTCTGAAGATTATAGTGCAGAAATAACAAGTTCGTAAATTGTAGAGTAGATTATACGGGAATTAAAACTAAATGAAAAGGGTTTTTTTAATTCCCCCTTCTGCCCCGGTGGCAGAGTGACAATTTTTATGAAAGCTATTGCGGAGTGTCTGCCTGGCTAATTTTTTGCCAGCTCTCGACCCCGGCGGCCCGGGCCAGAGCGGCGAGCTGGATGTTATATTCATAGAGAGCATTATAGT
>JAOZKP010000656.1 GCA_029935295.1 bacterium
CTTTAATGATTCCCATCCTCCGCCAAGAGCTTTATAGAGCCGTATCAGATTGGCGGTTACAGACCCTTCACTCAAGATCAGCTGATCTTGTAAAAGCAGCAGTGAGCGTTGGGCATCCAGAACGTTATTAAAGTCAACCAAGCCGACCTGGTACTGATCTTGGGCCAGCATGTCTGCCTGCTGGGCGGCCGCCGTGGCGGCCGTTAAGGCTTGATAGCGGCGTTGTTCATTGGCATAAGCCACGAGTACATTTTCAATCTCCTCCTGAGCTTTTAAGACTATCATTTCGTACTCAATTAAAGCCTGTTCCTGGAGAGCAGAGTGAATTTCAATATTCTGGCGGATGGCATTGCCGTGAAAAATCTTCCAGGAAATAGCCGGGCCAAAACCCCAGATTCGGCTGGCAGCAGACAGAAAATCTCCAGTTGAAAGCGATTCAAGTCCGATACTGCCATTTAACATAAATCGAGGATAAAGGTCCGCTGTAGCCACCCCAACTCGGGCAGTTTGAGCCGCGACCCGACGTTCGGCCCGACGAATATCGGGCCGATTACGTAAAGTTTCTGCCGGAACTCCGACAACCAACTTAGCCGGAGGTGTCGGGATGGGCTTTCTTGTGGCCAACTCAGCATGGACGGCACCAGGCTCTTTACCAAGCAGTACGGCCAAGCGGTTTTTAGCTGCTTCCAACCGGGTTTGAAAAATCGGGATTTGAGATCTGGTTCGTTCGAGGTTGTAAAGAGATTGTTGCACAGCCAGCTCATTAATGATGCCAGCCTGAAACCGCGAATGGTTCAAATCATAGGTCTCTTGCTGAGCTTTAAGATTTTCCTCAACCACGGTCAAACCGTTTTGGTAGGTTCGCACATTCACATAGTTCAAAGCCACTTCGGCCAACAAACTTACGAGTACGTCATGTAAATTTTCCTGTGCGAATCCAATCTCTGCATCGCCGGCTTCCACTGAGCGTCGAATACCGCCGAAAATATCGAGCTCCCAACTCGCATCAAATCCAGCACTATAAAGTTCATACTCTTTTCCTAAATTATTGTGATTTTTGGTGGCAGAAGCTCCACCATCCAGAGCTGGAAAAAAATCAGCACGGCTGACTCCTCGGCGGGCTCGGGCTACGCGGATTCGAGTTCGGGCTACCTGTAGGTCAAGGTTGCCACTGACGACTCGCTCAATCAAGCTGGAGAGTTCCGGATCATTGAGAACTCTCCACCAGTAAGCCATGGTGTCAGGTTCTGGCAGTCCGGTGGTTAGACCACCTTGGAGTTTGGATGACCATTTCTCCGGGGCCTTGGGTTT
>JAOZKP010000657.1 GCA_029935295.1 bacterium
GGCGTGACTGGCCTGTGTCAGGATGTTGGCGGCCCACTGATTTATGCTTTTGCCGCTGGCTTCGGCTGCCATAGCGACGGCGGCATGAATTTCAGAGGGAACTCGGAGCATAAGATTGCCGGAGTAGGGCTTTTGTGCCGGCCGGCCGGTCTCCTCGCTGATACGGATATAGTTGTCGACTGCTTCATGAAAAGCATTTTCAAGTTCATCCACCGTACTGCCGTGGAAACCGACAATATCCTGAATCCCGGCCAAGTGGCCGACGAAGATACGGTCTTCGTCGTCAAATTCAATACGGGCGAAATAGCCTCGGTATTTCATGGTATTCATGGTTTGACTCCTGCCAGCAGTAAAAATGTCCGGGCATCTTTGACCCGATATCTGAGTGCCGCTTTATCGGGATGCGGCCGATGGAAATCGACCCGAATCTCGTTCAAGGAAAAACTCACAGCGGAACCTTTTCGTTCGGTCTTTGTTGCGCCTAGAGCCAGAAATAGTGCCTCTATGTGACGGAATTCAAGGTTGCCGTTAATCGGGTTGGTAAAAATTATTTCGAGGGTCTTCCTGTCTTTGGCTTTCATACTTGACAGTGATAGCATAAAATGATTGCATACACAAGAAAAAATAACGGAACTATTGATTGAAACATTTAAACTGAAAAATGATTAAATTATTAAAACCAGCCCGCAGAGTGAAATCTTATGCAAGTTAAATCAGCTGCAAGGACTCGAAAAATAACTAAATTTTTCCGGCAGAGCGGTTTCCTGATGATAAGCCTGATTTTAAGAGTGCCGCTCTGGACAGCACTTTTTATTTTGCGACCGGGAAAGCCGTTTGAATATCTGTTTCTGGTCTATCCCGGTTCAAAAAAAGATTTGGCCGGTTACTGCCCCAACTGGTTGGCGGCAACCCCGATTTTTATGGGCCGCCCGACGATCGGCGGGGTGATTTCCAACGGGGCTGCCGGGCGAGGGCTGGTGCTGGTGGTGCCGAATACGGTGGCCGAGATGCGGGCTGATAAGGAGATGTGCCGGGCGATCCGGCGGCGTTTGATGCGGATTCAGAGATTATCCGGCGCCAAGGCGATTGCCCTGGCCGGGCAGATGCCGGGGGTTTTTATTCGTCACGGTATTGAGATGGAGAAACCTTTTGTCAATGGGGTGCGGGGTACGGTCTACAGTGTGGTTGAAACTATTGAAACCTTGACTCATAAGCAGCATGCACCGGAATGTGGCACGATGGTTGTCGTCGGAGTCGGTCATATGGGCGGTGAAGTTGTTGATTATATGCAGGGTGGAAAATGGCAG
>JAOZKP010000658.1 GCA_029935295.1 bacterium
ACGGTACAGCGCAAAACATCAGTGAAATAATCGCTACGGAAAACCCGGACTTCTGCAGTCGTCTCCGCAGACGTTTGCGCAGACTGCGCAGACTGCTCAAACATCTGCTGTGGGGCTAACTGCTGTCATTTAAGCATCGATAACCGATTATCAGCGCTATAAATATAAAGCTACCTTAAAAAAGGCGGGGCTTTCGAGCCCCGCCCGCCTGCCATCCGGGGAGTTGCCATGACCAGAGAACCGCATCGCAAACCTCTATCCGTTTCGATCGGAACGTTCTTCAGTATTCTTTACATAATCTGCGTCCTGCTTAGCCTTCCCACCGTTGCGGCAGCTGAGGTGGTCCTCGACGGCAGCATGGGCCCGACCGGGCCCGTAACCGGCCCGGATTATTTGATCCCTGACAATCTCGGCACCCGCTCCGGCGCCAATCTGTTTCACAGCTTCAGCCGGCTCAACATCGCCGCCGGGGAAAGTGCGACTTTCAGCAACTCCGGTGCAGCCCTCAAAAATGTCATCTCCCGGATAACCGGAGGTTCGTCAACCATTGATGGACTGCTGCGCTCCACGATTGCCGGGGCCGATTTTTTTCTGCTCAATCCTGCCGGGATACTTTTCGGTCCGAACGCCCGTCTCGACGTTCCGGCCGGATTCCACGCGACCAGCGCCGACTATATCAGCTTCACCGACGGCGAAAGATTTTATGCCGACCCGGCCAAATCATCGGTTCTTTCGGTCGCTGCGCCCGAAGCTTTCGGTTTTCTAGGATCGTCCCCCGGCCCGATCAGCCTCGACCAGGCGGTATTGCAAGTTCTTCCCGGCAACACGCTCTCACTTGTCGGCGGTGACCTGAGTGCCCGTAATAATCCGGCCTCACCCGACTACTTCGATTGGGAAAGGGGCCCCGGCCCTAACTTTTTTCAATTAAACGCACCCGGCGGAATTATCAATCTGATCAGCGTCGCTGCGGCCGGCACGGTCAATTTAAGCAACCCGGATGTCGGCACATTTGAACGATTGGGAACAATCAACTTCATCAACGGAGCAAACTTAAGCGTACAGGGTCCCTTTTCTGCTTCCGGTCCCGAACCGGGTGGAAAAATTGTTATCCGCGGCGGCAAAATACTCTTTCAGAACGGCGGCATCCCCGGCCCCGGAGGCGTCCCCGGTATCGAAGCTACCGGCAATCCGGCGGGACTCATCGATGTTGCCGGCGGGTCGTTTCAGCTCGACAACACAGCGATCGGCGCCTACAATATCGGCATGGACAATCCTGACGATGTCGCCCGCTTTAATTTAAA
>JAOZKP010000659.1 GCA_029935295.1 bacterium
CGAAGCATGGTCATGGCAGAAGTAAAAAAATGGCGTTCTTCCTGGTTCCGATCAAAACGTTTGACGATAAAAGTATGATAGCCGCCATCAAGCTGCAGTAACTGAGATTCGGGAACGGTAATCCCACAGTCACAGGCAAGGTCGTGGAGAACTTTTTCCCAGGCGGCGACATCGTAGTCGTCATCGGCAGAAGGGAATTTGGCAATCCATAAATTCCCCTGCACATCAACGATATTGGCTTTGGGGCGGGCTCCACCAAGCGATGCTCCCGGAGCGACCAGAACCTTCAACCATTCTCTTATTTTATCGGGAGTGGCCAGTTTTTTTCTTGTCAATTCAAAGGCTATCGTTTGCAACTCGGCAATCCGGGTAACGGGAGGGGCCGCCAGAACTTCATCCGCCATAAAAACATTGCGCTCAGGGAAACTGTAGCGTAAGGCACCCATTCGGGTGAAATCCTGAACTCCCAGCAAAAATTCCCACGGTCCCAGAGTTGTAGGTCTTCGTTCCTCATCCCGGGCTGCAATTGCTTCCCGGCGTTTCATCAACGTCTGTCCCCAGCGATCGGGGCATGAATCCATGAAAACCCCAAAATTTGATCGCCCCGGATAAAATTCTCCCGGCAGAAGATCGAGTTCGGGATCAAGCATGAAAGCATGGGCGTAATTCAGCCACTCAGCATTGTAGGCAAAGCTGATGCTGCCCCGACTTCCCTTGGAAAGGGTTCCGATATGTTGCAGCGAACCAAAAGCGGGATCATCCAGCCACACCCAGAGTTGTTCACGTTGTTGCTGTTTTGTCATCATGATTTCCCCGGTTTGCGAGGTGCCCTTTTCCGCTGGGGCAGGGATTCATCCTGAAGTCGCCGCCCCAGAACATCCTCTTTGGCGATTACAGAGAGATCGTCCAGTAGCCCCAGAACCCGCAGCACCTGGACATAATTGCCAAAAGCAACTGAAGGATCGCCCTGTTCAATTTTACTGAGGGTCGGGCGGGAGATACCCGCTCGAACGCAGACTGTTTCCATAGAAAACCGCCGCCGCAGTCGTGCATCTTTAAGCCGTTGCCCCAGGGCGAGAGCTTTTTGCCGTGAATCAGGATAGAGATATATTGTTTTTTTAGCCATAATGATAAATATACTTATCATTTATTGTATTATTTGTCAATTTAATTTGACATTAAGTAGATCTCATTATTCCGGACGGTCGTAAACTCGAACCGGTAGAAATAAAATCCGCCGCCACTTTTCGGCCGGAATTCATTCGGGGCATAAAAAATTTCAGGAAAACGGTTGGTG
>JAOZKP010000660.1 GCA_029935295.1 bacterium
ATTACTGATGTTTCTCGACTTTAATCTCAGGCTTAGATTTGTGGCCAATTTTATGCTTGGTCAACTTCTGGCTCTTTTTTGCCGGCTTTTCATTTTTCACTGCGGCCGGCTTCTTGTCAAGGCGGATAGTGGCCTTAACTGCGCCGGAAAAGTGAAACTGTTGCTGCTTTAAATCAATTGTCGCTTTATTTGCTTTTATGCTTAACTTTTCGCTCTCTACCGAGACCCTGTCCGGCGCCTCAATCTTCTCTGAATCCGCCCGGTAAAAGAGACGTTCGGTTTCAATATTAAACTGTTTATTCTCAATTTTTACTGCGCCCTGAAGTTCCATATCACCGCGATCAACCAGATATGAACCTGTGTCTGCCTGAATGCGGGTATCATCTTTAAGCTTGCCGTCAGCATAGATTCGGGCGGTAACTCCTTCCAGAAGAATATTTTTCTGGCCCTTGATGCGTTTGGCTTTACGGGTGCTGAGTTCCCATTTTTTTACCCCGAGACGGGTGTGACCATAGCGCACGTTATCAAGTTCAAACTCAAGATGCTTGGCAATCTCCGGCAAATTTTTTACCAGCTGGGCCGGATCACGCAGAAGTCGCTGAACCAGATAGTACCCGCCGGCAGCAATGCCGATAAGGATAAGGACTATAACAAAAATCTTTTTCAAAGGAACCTAAATCGACAAATAACGGGCCATGGCTTTATCCCAGGTCTCCTGGGTCTGCATAATCAGATGACAAAGTTCGCGCACGGCGCCCCGGCCGCCGGGATTTGCCGACTGCCAGTCCACATGCGCCTTCAGCTCATTATCAGCATCCGCCACGGTCGCCGCAAAACCGACCTGACGCAAAACCGGAATATCAATAACGTCATCACCAATATAGGCAATCTCGTGATCTTCCAGATTAAGCCGCTGTTTAATCTGCCGGTAAGCGGCAAGCTTATCATGACAACGTTGAAAAACAATATCAATCCCGAGTTCAGCCGCACGATGACTAACCACCGGCGAACGCCGGCCAGTCAAAAAAGCCAGAGTAAAACCCGAGCGCTGCAGCATCTTTAAACCATGCCCATCGCGCACATCAAACTGCTTGCTTTCAACCCCGTTACTATCGATAATTACCCGACCATCAGTCAGTACTCCATCGACATCCATAATCAACGCTTTAAGCGGCAGTATTTTATCAAAAATTGAAGTCATAATGTTTTACAAATCAAACCACACCGGCCCGGAGCAGATCATGGAGATGAATGATGCCGATCGGTTTTTGTGAGCTTGGCTCCGAACCCGGCTCC
>JAOZKP010000661.1 GCA_029935295.1 bacterium
AATAGACTCTATAAACAAACTCACACAGTACTTTTACCAACTTCAATTAATTACACAAAATCGCACATTAGTCAATCAATGATAGAAGCCATAAACAAAAAAACGTCGCAATTAACAATTACGACGTTTTAGAATCAACCATTAAAAATGGATAAATATATCAACCGCCACCGTAACTGTGAAGTCCGGAAAGCAATAAGTTGACCCCGAGATAAGTAAAAATAACTGCGACAAAGCCGACAATAGAGAGAACTGCAGCTTTCACCCCGCGCCACCCCCGGGTAACCCGGGCATGAAGAAAGGCCGCATAGATAAACCAGGTTATAAGTGACCAGGTCTCTTTCGGGTCCCAGCTCCAATAGGTACCCCAGGCGTAATTGGCCCAGGCCGCACCGGTAACAATGCCGATAGTCAAAAGCGGAAAACCGATAGCAATAGTTTTATAGATAAGATCATCCAAAACCACAGAAGGTGGAAACGCGCCCAGAACCCTGCCGGTTGCCTGCCGATCCTCGTAACGTTTTTTCAGGATATAAGTACAGCTAACTCCACAGGAGACAGCAAAAGCGGCATACCCGAGAAAACAGGTTACTACATGCGAGATCAGCCAATTACTCTGCAACGCCGGCACCAGCGGCTGGATTGTTTCATTGACATTGGGTGAGATTGAGGCGTAAGCCATTCCCAAAAATGCAAACGGGGTTACAAAAGCGCCCAGAATATTAATTTTATATTTATGCTGAATAAAAAGATAAAGCAGAATAATCGTCCACGAAAAAAACACCAGTGACTCATAAAGATTAGACATTGGCGCATGGCCGATACCAAGCTGATACGACTCATACCAACGCAAACCAATCGCTACCGTCTGGGCCAGCCAACCCGCCGTTACAATAACTGTCGCCACCCGGGCGATTATCGGCTTACGGAAGGCAAGGTAAGCAACATAGACTACCATTGCCGCCAGATAAACAAAAGTGACAATACTAAAAATATAGGTATTCATTGACAGTTCCTTAAAAAATGTAACCTGTAACTATTTCCAGGATTTGATTTTTTTCACTAACTCTTGAAATTCTGTATCAAAGGCCGGCTGATTCTTATTTGCATTGCCGACAAAAACCAACTCCAAACGCTCCGGTTTGTCCGCAACCGGAGCCAGACGCAACCAGAGGCGGCGATGCGACATAAAAAAGGCAACATAAAGGCCTAAAATCATCATTATACAGCCAATCCAGACGGTCCAGACTCCAGGATCTTTGTTGACTTGCAGACCTGTATAGTAACGCTGCTCAA
>JAOZKP010000234.1 GCA_029935295.1 bacterium
CTTTGGGGTCGTCGGTGATGACGACGTTGGCCGAGATCTCCGGCATATCGACCGCCAGTGGCATTTTGTATTCAAGGAAATCGGGGTTGAGCATACGGCCGTCTTTCCAGAGATGTTCTTCCATTAAAGTGCTGCCGAGACCGCCGGAAGCAATCGAGCCTTCGTATTGTCCCTCAACCCCTTTCAGGTTGATGGGAAAGCCGCAGTCGTGGAAGCCGGTAGCGTGAACCACGCTGACTTCGCCGGTCTCCATGTCGACTTCAACCTCAACCACATTGGCCCCGAAACTGAAGGTTCCAGCCTGTTGGCCGACCGGGTTTTTAACCCATTCTCGGGTGCGGGATACCTCAGGCATATAGGAGCCGCGGCCGATAACCGGCGTATTGTCGAGCAGTCCTTTGCGGATAATTTTGTGAAGACCCAAAGAACGTGATGGGTCATTTTTGACAAAAACTTTGCCTTCGGCAATATCAAGTTCAGCGGCGCTGCAGTCGAGCAGTTCTGCGGCCATACTGAAAATCTGCTTACGGGCATCCTCGGCGGCATTTTTCACGGCGTTGCCGCCGACAAAAACCGCTGCCTGTGAGTAGGCGCCCATATCCAGGGTTGTTACCTCGGTGTCGGCAGCGACCAGATGGATGTCGGGAACGTTGAGGCCGAGAACTTCGGCGCAGATTTGGACCATAGCGTGATAGTTGCCCTGGCCGTTGTCGACGACGCCGGTGAGAATCGTCGGATAGCCGTCTTCGTTGAATTTTATGATGGCGCTGGAGCCGCCACGGATGCCCATCGGGAAGCCGCACATCATGCCGTTGGCGCCCATGCCGATACCACGACCTGGGCCCATTTTGCCGCGTTTTGCGGTCCAATCTGATTTTTTCGCAGCACCCTTAATGGCGTCAGTCAGGCCGCAGCCGAAGATTTTTGAGCCGGTGGCCTGAAATTCACCGGCATGAAGGGCGTTGCGGAGCCGGATTTCGACCGGATCGATACCGAGATCATGGGCAATCATATCAAGTTGCATACCGAGGCCGCCCAAGAAGGCACGGCCGTGACAGCGGTACATACCGCGAATCGGTTTGTTGGTGTAGACCCGGTAGCTGTTCAGGCGGACGCTCGGCAGCCGGTAGGTCTCTTCCCAGACCAGAAATGGAACCGAAGCCGCAATCGGGCCGGTGCTGGAGTAGCCGCCGCCGCCCATAATGACCTTGATGTCCTGGGCCAGAATCTCACCGGTTTTAGAAACCCCGGTTTTGACATCGACAATCATATCGTGAACCTGGCGCGTACAGGTCAGACTCTCTTCCCGGTTATAGGTGATTTTAACCGGTCGTTTGGCTTTGCGGGAGAGGGTTGCAGTGATGAAATCGAGCGGGAAAATATCGGATCTGCCGCCTAAAGCACCGCCGACATTGGAGCGCCGAACGATAACCTTGTTGAGTGGAATTTTTAAGAGATTGGAGAGGGCTTTAGCCTTGGTATGGGGTGAAGCGGTCGGTACCCAGATCTCCAGCGAGCCCGCCGGTTTGTAACTGGCGATTACAGTGTAGGGTTCAAGCATGCCGTAGGTTTCACCGCTTGAGCTGAAACGGTCTTCGCGGACAAGGTGGGATTCGGTAAAGCCTTTTTCGATATCGCCGACATCAATATTGACATGGATGTTGATATTGTTTGGGTGGTCTTCATGGATGAGCGGTGCCCCGTCTTCCATTGCCTTGTCAGCGTCAAAGACTGCAGGCAGGATTTCGTATTCTACTTCGATCAGGTCGAGGGCGGCCTGGGCCGTCTCTTCGTCTTCGGCCGCAACCGCGGCAACCTCTTCACCGATGAAACGGACTTTGTCAACCGCTATTAATTGATGATCCTGGGTGTATTTAAAAACTCCCCAACGGACATCGAAAGAGTCCTCGCGGGTGACTACGGCCCGGACTCCGAGGAGCGCTTCCGCTTTACTGGTGTCGATATTTTTTATGACGGCATGGGCGTGAGGGCTGTGCAGAACCCGGCCGGTCAGCATGCGCGGCAGTTTGATGTCAGCCGTGAACAGGGCTTCGCCGGTAGCTTTCATCGGGGTATCGATCCGGGGGATGCCTTTACCAAGAATTTTGTAATCTTTCATATTTTCCTCATGTTATTGCGTGTATGTGTGTTGGAAGTGTGAAGGGTGAAGGGTAAAGGGGGAAAACGCCTGCGGTGCCTTTTTTTCACCTTTCACCTTTCACACTTCACCCTTTTTCTTGTGACACAGCCTGGATTGCGTCGACGATCTTGGCGTAGCCGGTGCAGCGGCACTGGTTTCCGGATATTGCCTCCCGGATTTCATTCCGGCTCAATTCGGCCTGCTGTTCCCGGATAGCGGCAAGACCGGTTAAAATCATGCCCGGGCTGCAGAATCCGCACTGAATCGCGTGATGGTCGACGAAAGCTTGCTGCAGGGGGTGAAGCTTGTTGTCTTGAGCCAGATGTTCAATCGTTGTGATCTTCTCGTCCTCGACTTCGACCGCCAGGGTCAGGCAGGAGCGGGCCGGCTGGCCATTAATCAGTACCGTACAAGTGCCGCAGCTGCCGTCGTCGCAGCCGGCTTTGGTGCCGGTTAATTCCAGGCGCTCGCGTAAAACATCCCGCAGGGTTTCGTTGGCAGAAACTGTGAGCCGGCAGGGTTCGTCGTTTATATTCAAAGTAATTTCAAGTTTTTTTGTAGACACTTACGCCTCCTGTTCAGCGGCTAATTCCGCCGCCATCTTCTTTAAGAGTAAGCCGATCATTTTTTTGCGGTAGAAAGGCTTTGATCCGACATTGGCGATCGGTGCGGCTGCGGCCATGGCGGCTTCGACCGCAAGCTGAATTGCGTCCGCGTCATTAAAGGCTTTTCCGTCGAGTTTAAGAGCTGCTTCGGCCAGCGTCAGGGGGCCGGAGGCGACAGCGTTTAAAACGATTTTCAGGTTTTTAAATTTTCCGTTAGGGTTGTCGTCAAAAGTGAGGGCCACCCCGGCCAAGGGAAAATCCAGAGCCTTGCGCAGGCGAAATTTCCGGTAGAGAGCTTTTTTGTTTTTGCAGCCATTTAAGGTAATTGCGGTGATATATTCATTCGCCTGCAGGACGTTCGGCTTAGCTCCGCTGCCGGTGTAAAAATCAGCTAAGGGGATGGTTCTGGTGTCGCCGCCGCTTGCAATTGTGATCTCAGCTCCCAGGGCGATCAGCAGCGGCGGCAGGTCGGCACTGAAAACCGCCCGGCATGTTTTTGCTCCCGGCGCCGCATTGCAGATGTCGCCGCCGCATTTGTAGCAGATCGGTGCCAGCTGCCGCCATGATTGGGACTGATTATAATAGTAGCAGCGGGTATCGAGGCAGAGGTTGCCGCCGATGGTGGCCCGGTTGCGAATCGGTGGGGCCGCGATGGTGGCGACGGTTGCAGCGATGGCAGGTATGGAGTTTGAAATTTCCGGCGCTGCGGCCAGGTCGGTGAGTGTGGTGGTCGCGCCGATCTTGAGCTGGTCACGTTCCTGATCGTAAGTGATGAAACTTAAATCCTCAACCCTTTTCAGGCTGATCAAGGATGCGGCCGGATAGAGTCTCTTCTTCATGTTGTTGATCAGGTCGGTGCCGCCGCCTAAGAATTTGAATTCATCCTTACAGCCGGCAATTCCAGCGTTGAGCTCATCCCGATTTCGGGGGCGCAGGATATTAAATGGCGGTAATTTGAGCATCTTATTCTTTCCCTTAATTATGTATGCATAAAAATAGTTCAATACTAATTAATTTATCAGTTTTTTTTTGTCAATATATATTTTTTTATTTTTAATAAAAGAGTTTTACTCTCCGGAAGAAATATTTAATGATGTTTTAAGAAGTTTGTCTTTTCCTTTCATATGTCACCGTAATAACTTAACTATTAGTTATTTTATATGGTTTTGTTGAGGAGTCTAAGGTTGTCTTGATTGCAGTTGTGAGAGTTGGTTGTCGGCTATTTAATTGAAATTTTTTAACTCTTGACAAATTATCGTTTTAATTTTATATGTATACATAAACTTAAACTTATTTCCCCAATTTTAAGGTTTTAATGAATACTGGCAACATCTTTGAAAATTTGACGGTCTTAAGTCTGGAGCAGGCGATTGTCGTGCCCTATTTTACCTATCGCCTGGTTCTTGATGGGGCCCGGGTCATTCGTCTCGAACATCCGGTTATCCATGATCCCAACCGTCTGGTTGGCGACAAGGTGATGGATGAAGAGCGGATGAACGCTTACTACCTGACGATAAATGCCGGGAAAAAAGCCCTGACCTTGAATCTGAAGGAGGCGCGGGGTCAGGAACTTCTGCATGAGTTGATCCGCGAACTTAAAGTCGATATCTTTGTTACCAATCAGCTGCCGAAAAATTATACCAAACTCGGAATTGATTATGAAACTCTTTCTGCGCTGAGAAATGATCTAATCTGGATCGGGGTTACCGGTTTCGGGCCGCAGAGCAATGAAGGAGCTTACGATCCGATCCTTCAGGCCCGGTCTGCGTTGATGGATCTTACGGGTGAGGCCGATGGCTCGCCCCAGGTTCTGGGCGTGCCGCTGCCGGATATGGGAAGCAGTGAGCAGGTTTACGGCCTGGCCATGAAAGCGCTCTATAAACGAGCTCTTACCGGGTCTGGAACCCGGATCGATTTTTCAATGTTCA
>JAOZKP010000662.1 GCA_029935295.1 bacterium
GCCCCAGAAAGATAAGACTCTCTTCAAGACTCTCATTCTCAACATTTCTCTGCCGCTCTTTCGCATTACGCAAATCTTTCTCAGAAAAAATCCGGCTGTCAGTTAAAATCTTGGCTAATTTATCGTCAGTCAGCATTTATGAACTCATAACACAAAGTTTTAATCATTTATTATATTGATTTTGTATTGTTGAAACTGGTGATCAGCCGTGATAATGGTTAATTTTTCAGCCATGGCCTGCGCGATTAAAAGCCGGTCAAATGGATCTTTGTGGTGATCGGGCAGCTTTTCAACCTGGAGAACATGCGCTAGGCTTACATGCATCACATCCATAAAACTTATTTTGAGACGTTTGTCAATATAATCAGTAGGCGGTAAGGGCAATTTTATCTTCTTTAGATTGTATTTAATCACAATCTCCCAGGCACTGACAACTGAAAAAAATATTACACTGTCTTTATCTTCAATGAGCTTAACGATCCGGCGGCCAAGCCGGTCGGGATCAATATGCCACCATAACCAGCAATGCGTATCAATCAGATATTTTGTGATTTCAGGCATAGTCTACTCGAAAAATGATTGCAAAGTTTGTGGCAGGGCTGAATCGAAATCATCTGCAATCCAGGCTTTCCCCTTATCGGTGCCCGGTGTCCGTTTTTCTGTCTTGCTCTTGATCGGAACTAGCCGAGCCACCGGTTTCCCCGATTTTGCAATAATTATCTCTTCTCCATGGCTGACCCTGGCCAATAAACGAGACAACTGGGTTTTGGCTTCATGTGTATTTACAGTCAACATACTTGAAAATCTCCTGACACTCAAATCGTTACTATATCATTTCCGTCAATTTAGACTAAGTTCATGACTAAGTCAAGTTGATTGAATAGAGTTTTAGGACTGAGATCCTGCTGGCAAAAGCCGATATGGATAATAATGGTTCCTGGGGTTGGCGTTATTCTTTTCATTTATGACAAAAAATGTCACAGCATGGTGCCGTAAATTGTCAGCAGGTCATTTATTGGCAATTTTAGAATGTTTGTATAGCTTTTTTCCTATGTTTAGATGTTGATCTGTAAACACCTGTAATTAAAGATAAAATCCATGGAAACTGTTTTTTTTATGATTTCTTTCAATCGTTGGTATTATCATTGCTCATATATACCCCCAGAAGCAGAAAACAACGAATGACCGCTCAACTGTCTTTCAAAACGAAATTATCTTTTAATTTATGTAGTAAAAAATCTTCAAACTAACCTAAAAGGAGAAAGTCATGAAGAAAAGAACATGGAAAA
>JAOZKP010000235.1 GCA_029935295.1 bacterium
ATGCAGACCCTTTCAGTCAATTATACTGGCCTGGTTGCCCCTCTGATTGAGGCAGTGAAAGAGCTCAGTGCCACCGTTGAAACCCTGCGGGATGAGAATACTGAGTTACGCACCAGGATAGAAAACCTGGAGAGTAAAAACTGATGGCGCCGGAAAAGCATTCCTTAAGAGATAAATCCGGCGACTAGTTTTTTGATGTCCTCCAAGATAATGTAGAGGGCGGGAACTAAGATCAGGATGATCAGGGTTGAAAAGAGGATGCCGAAGCCTAAGGAGATCGCCATCGGGATTAAGAAACGGGCCTGTCTTGAGGTTTCAAACATCATCGGCATGAGGCCGAAAAAGGTGGTCATGGTGGTCAGGATAATCGGCCGGAAACGCTGAATCCCGGCCCGGGTAATGGCGATATAGGCACTTACTCCTTCGTCAGCGCGGCAGCGGTTGGCGAAATCCATCAGGACCAGGGCATCGTTGACGACGACCCCGGAGAGTGCAACAATCCCGAACATACTCAAAAGACTTAAACTGTAACCTAAAAGCAGATGGCCGACAATCGCGCCGACAATGCCGAAAGGAATGGCGATCATAATAATTGCCGGTTGGATATAGCTGCGGAAAGGAATCGCTAAAAGCATATAAATTGCCACCATCCCTACCAGCATTCCTTTTGCCAGGGCCGCCATACTCTCCAGACGGCTGGTCTGTTTGCCGGCAAAACTGAAATTCAAACCGTGAAACTTCTCCTGCAAACCCGGCATTATATCTTTTTTCAAGACCGACATCACCCGATCAGCATGGCTATGCGGGGTCACATCGCAGGTAACATTGACAATCCGGCGCCCGTCCCGGCGCTCAATCAGGGTGTAGGCTTTACCTTTTTTGATATTCACCACATCCAGAAGCGGCACCTTAACCCCTTTCGGCGTCATTATCAGCATCTCTTCAAGATAATATTCCAACTCCCGTTCAGCTTCGGGTGAACGGACCATGATTTTCATTTCGTTACGGCCCCGCAGCTGGCGAAAAACCTCGTAACCGTAGTAGGAGTTACGAATCTGCCGAGCCACATCCCGAGGCTGAAGACCGAGCCGAAAACCGGCGGGTTTCAGGGTGAAATCAAACTGGTCCTTGCCCGGCGTAAAGCCGTCATCGATATCGGAAACCATCGGAAATGATGAAAGGGCTGCGGCAAGCTCGGAACTCGCCGCGGCCAGCACCTCAGTATCACGATGCTGCAACTCAACTGTCAACGCGGCCCCGGAACTCGGCCCCCCCATATCAGATTTAAACTGTAATGTCTCCACCCCGACCACGGGCCCAACCAGGTGCCGCCAGCGTTTAACAAAGGCGCCGGTATGCAGGAGCCGCTCTTCCGGCTGAGTCATAAAAACCTTGGTCCAGGTTGAATTCCTATCGACGTAGGACAAAACCCCTTCCACCTGTTTTTCCCGGCCGATTTTATCTGCGACTTGATTCGCCCCAACCCTGATTTTAGCACTCACCGCCAGGGTTTCGGCCACCGGCACACCGACCGGCAGGATCGCTTTGGCGTAAGCGTAATCAGATTCAACCTTGGGAAACAGGCTCATCCCCATACGCCCGCTCTTGACGTAAGTCAAAGTAACCAAAAGGATGACTACACCGATTGTCAGGCTGACATAGCGGAATTTCAAGGAAAACCGAAGAAAAGGGCCATAGAAATTGTTAATCAGAGAGCTGATTGCGGCGGAAAGTTTCTGCTGCTTCCGACCAATAAAAATCATTACGGGATTTTTGGGATCACGTTGATGACCAATATGGGCCGGCAAAACGAAGATTGCCTCAACCAGAGAAATAAGGAAAACCGAGATAACAACAACCGGAATCTGGCGGAATATCTTGCCCATTATTCCCGGCACAAAATAGAGCGGTAGAAACGTGACAATATTGGTGAGAATGCTAAAAGTCACCGGTACCGCCACTTCACGTACCCCTTTGACTGCGGCCGTAAACGAACTGTGGCCCTGCTGCTTGTAATGGTAGATATTCTCGCCAACAACAATCGCATCATCAACAACAATCCCTAAAGCGATAATAAAGGCAAAGAGCGAAACCATATTGATGCTGACATCGAAGAAGGGAATAAAGAGCAGAGCACCCAAAAAAGAGATCGGAATACCCATCGTCACCCAAAAGGCAAGACGCATCTCGAGAAAGACAGCAAGCAGGATAAAAACCAGGGCTAAGCCTAAATAACCATTGCGCACCAGCAATGAAATTCTCTGTTTGAAATGATCGGAGTGATCATCAACGCTAATTACGGAAACCCCATCCGGCAGAACCTGATTAAGCCTTATTACCTGTTTGGCAACTGCTTCGGAAACTGAAATCGGGGTCTGCTTGCCGACCCGATAGACATCAATGCCTAAAGCCGGTTTATCATTAAAAAAGAGATAGCGGTCAACATCTTCAAAACCATCTTTTATGGTCGCTATCTCGCCTAAAGTAACGATGGTGCCGTTGCCCCGGCTGACAATCGGAATTTTGGCAAATCCAGTTTTATAATCCTTTCTTTCCGTCATCCGCACCAGGATTTCACCACCGGCGGTTTTGATCGTCCCGCCGGGGATATCGCGAGCCGCGCCCCGGACTTTAAGGGCGATCTGCTCCAACGTCAGGTTGTAAGCCCTAAGTTGAGCCTGGGACACTTCGATGCTCATCTCTAAAGGGCGCTCACCGAGTAATTCAAGCTGGGTAATGCCTGAGTCCTGAAGCAGCTGATCGCGCACCATTTCGGTGACTTCGCGTAAGACTTTGGGGTTCTGCTCACCGTAAACCAGCAGCGTTAAAACCTTGCGTTTGTGGGAGGGAATTGTAACTAAAGGGGTTTCAGCGTCATCCGGAAAGGCGTAGATCCGGTCGACCTCATTCTTGATATCGGTCGCCAGCTGCTGCAGGTCGGCATCAATCCGGGCCTCAACCCGCACCTCCCCGCGCCCTTCATAAGCAGTGGAAACAACCTCTTCGATACCATCAACATTTTCGATCGCCTCTTCAATCGGCAGAATTATCCCCTCCGAAACCTCTTCCGGACTGGCCCCGGGATAGATTACCGAAACTATCACCAAATCGAGATTGAATTCCGGGAATATCTCCTGTTTGATCTGGGTCCCCCAGAAAAAACCGCCGATCAAAAGTGCCAGCATCAAAAGATTGGCGGCAACCGAATTGCCCGCCATCCAGCGAATCGGGCCACGCGACAAAGTCGATTCACCAGAATTTAACTGCTGGCCGGGACTCTGGTTCTGCCGTTGACTCATTACTTACGACCCCGACCCGAACCGGAAGCTTTCTGTTTTTTCTCAGGTTTTGCCGGCGCCACAGATCCCGAAACATTCGCCGCGGACTTATTTTCCGGCCCGGCAATCTTAAGCGCCATCCCGTTGATCGGAGCCGCCAGATTCGAGACGATCAACCGGTCACCGGGATGCAAACCGGAATCAACCAGCACGCTGTCAACGCCATAATAGGCCACCGTCACCGGCTTCGCAACCAGCCGGTCATCCTTGTCGGCAATTAAAAGTAGATCATTTTCCTGCAAAGCCGCCCGTGGAATCCGATAAACATTTTGCAGTTTTCGGCCGATAATCTCGGCGGTCACAAAACTGCCGAGCAGAACTGGCGGATGCTTCTTTTTCAGACCCAAAGGATCAGCAATTGCCACCAAAAGCCGGGCCATCAATCCATCTTTATCAAGGTCCGGAGTTAATGTAACAATCTTCCCGGTTAACGAAGGCTGGTTCAGACTGTGGAGCAGAACTTTGGTCGCCGGCGCCCCGGATTTACCCTTGCCCTGCTTCTCCGGCAGATCAAACCAGGCAAGTTTCGTCACCGGCAGCGAAATTTCGGCCCAGAAAATATCAGTTGCAGCCAGGGTCGCCAACGTCGATGCCGGGGTTACCTGTAGACCCAGATCAACATTTTCATCGCGAATAACCAGATTGAAAGGTGCCTTGATTACCGTCCGTTCGAGATCAACCCGGGCCCGCTCCAGAGTGGTTTTGGCGGACGCGATCTTGGCTTGAGCTTTAATCAAATAAGGCTTGCGCAACGCCAAATCCCGGCTGGAGGTATCAATATCGTCGCTTAAGCTGGTGATCAACTCCCACTCTTTAAGCGCAACCGTTTGACTCCCCTCTTCGATCCGCAAATCAGCTTCGGCCAGAGCCAGGGCATCCTCTTTCCGGCGCAGCTCCAGCTGGTAATCAATATCATCAAGTTTTAATAAAATTTCGCCCTTTTTGATAACACCGCCGGGAATAAAATCGGGATGAAGATAGACCAGCTGGCCCGAAACCCGCGCTTTCAAAGTAATCTGCCGGGCCGCAATCACCCGCCCCGGCGCTTCAATCCGCACATTCTCAGCCGTCGGCATAACCTTGACAACTTTGACCAAAGCCTCCATCTTTTTCGGAGCTTTGCGCTTTGCCTGCGGCCGGGTTTTAAGCAGATACCGGCTGATCATAAAACCGACCAGCAACAACAGCACAATCAACCCCAACGCCAGCAGCCGCTGCCATAAGCTGCGCCGTGGCAAAACCATATTGCTGGCCTCGACCGGACTATCTGAATCTAGTTTCGGATTATTATTTGCCATCTTTCT
>JAOZKP010000663.1 GCA_029935295.1 bacterium
ATTGCGGCTTGTGCCAGGGCAGGGATTCTGCGCTGCCGATGGGTGAGTGGCCGGGCCGGTGCCACCGGATAAGATCGATTTTTTGTTTTTGACCCATGCCCATATTGATCATGTCGGGCGTCTGCCGGAGCTGATTCGCGGTGGTTTCAGAGGTGAAATAATCACGACTGAGGCAACCGCGTTTTTGTTGGAGCCGATGCTTACCGATGCTTTGGGTTTCAGCGATTTCCGGCGGGATGAGCAACAACTGATTCTCGAAGAGATTGGGCAGCTGACCTGGGGTTTTGAGTATGGTCGCCCCTCCCCGTGACTCAAATTTTACTTGTCAAAATATTATAGTATGATATATGGTAATACTAGGAGGTGGTATTATGGCAACCGCAAAAATTGCTATCACAATGGAAGAAGATATTTTAACTCGACTCGACCTTCTTGTTAAATCTCGTATTTTCCCAAATCGTAGTAAGGCCATTCAAGATGCAGTTAAAGATAAACTGAGTGAAATTGAAAAAAATCGTTTTGAAGTCGAATGCGCAAAATTAGATCCCAAATTTGAGCAAGCTCTTGCCGATGAAGGACTGTTTTCGGAGATTGAAGAATGGCCAGAATATTAAGAGGGGACATTTTTTGGGCCAATTTAAACCCTTCAATTGGTCATGAGCAGGCTGGCCTACGACCTGTTCTAATTCTGAGTCGAGATGTTTTTAATAAATACTCGGGCACGGTTATCGCGGTAGCACTTACAAGCCAACCCCAAAAAGCGGCTTTCCCTCTGAGTCTTGAATTGATCAACTCAAAATTACCGAAGAAATCCTGGGCAAAAATAAGCCAAATTAGAACATTATCAAATAAACGCCTTGGTAAAAGAATTGGTAAAGCCTCAAGCAAGGAACTGGAATTGGTCATTAAAGGGCTTAATGAAATAATCACAGGTTAACGTATCTTGATCTTCTGGTTGGGGGATCTGGTTGGGGGTCAAATCTTTATCCTTGACATCTTGCCCTTTCTCTAACTTTCGGTCCCTCTATCCTCATACATAAAACAGGAACCTTTATGGAACTGATTCATTTGTGTTTGGGCGGAGAGCATTAGGGTTGCAGCAATGTCCAAAAAACTCGCCCGAATTAAACTCGTACACGGGAACCCTGAAGCTCAACAAGCCTTATACTGCAAGTTGAATAAGTTAGAGTTGATCCCAGACCAGCTCATACCTGACAAGTTGGGGGAGTTATTTGTCAAGGATAAAGATTTGACCGTATGCCGCAAACGGCTGTTTTTCTAGCTG
>JAOZKP010000236.1 GCA_029935295.1 bacterium
ACATGATAATCATACCGGTGGAGCCGTCATTGAGACCACTGGAGTTACCCGCTGTAACCTTGCCGATTTTGGGAATGAAAGCCGCCGGCAGAGAGGCGAGTTTTTCCATGGTGATACCGGGCCGAAAATGTTCATCCTTATCAAAAATAATCGGATCTTTCCTTCTTTGGGGAATTTCCACGGGAACAATTTCATCCTTAAAAGCCCCATCCAGAGTCGCCTTCTCCGCAGCGTTATGGCTCCTTAAAGCAACTTCATCCATCTCCTCCCGGGTAATTCCCAAATGCTGGGCGATAAATTCCGTGGTGTGCCCCATAATATAGGGTTTACCGACAAACATACTCAATGGCGCCTGGGTTTCATCCACAGGACCATCTTCAGGATGCGGCATGATATGGGAACCGCAATGTAAGGCATGAATCAGATCATCGACAAAGGTATGATCCTGAAGCCGGCAACCCCAACGGGCACCGGGAACACTGTAGGATACGCTGGACATATGTTCGGTGCCGCCGGCGAGAATGATATCCGCCATACCGGCCTGAATCATAGCCATCCCCGAAATTACCGCCTCCATACCGGAGATACAGACCCGATTAATCGTAACCGCCGGTACGGAATCCGGTATCCCGGCCAAAAGAGCCCCGACCCGGGCCGTATTCAGGGAATCGGAAGACTCAATACATTGCCCATAACGAACATCATCGATCGTAGCGGGATCAATTCCGGCCCGTTTAATCGCCTCTTTCATAGTAATACTGGCCAAAACGGCACTATTCAAACTTTTCAGGGTGCCGCCAAACGCACCGATGGCGGTACGACAGGCGGAAACTATAACTACATCTTTCATAGCTTACCTCGTGATATACTGTAAAAAGAAACTACGCCAGTAAGGTTCTGCCTATCGTCATAATTTCGGCTTCTTTGGTGCCTTCGTAGAGTTCCAGAATTTTGGCGTCACGATAGAATTTTTGTACTTTATATTCATCAATATAGCCATAGCCGCCGTGAATCTCCAACGCAGCATTAGCACAGAAAACGGCGGTCTGGCCGCAGTAATATTTAGCCATAGCTGCAAGCGTAAAATCGGGGGTACCTTGATCATAAAGCCAAGCCGATTTATAAACCAGATTGCGGGCGGCTTCAATGCGAATTGCCATCTCAGTCAGTTTGGCCTGAGTCAGTTGAAAATTACCCAGAGGTGAACCGAAAGCAGAGCGCTCTTTTGCGTAACGAATTGCTTCCTCAAGACAGCCCTGCGACAAACCGACTCCCTGACCGGCAACCATAATCCGAGTCATATCAAAAAAGTGCATTAGCTGTTGAAAACCGCGCCCCTCCTGACCGACTAGATTTTCCTGGGGCACACGCACATCCTCAAAGGCCAATTCAGCGGTGTCACTTGAACGGATACCCATCTTACCCCTGATTTTAGTTCGGGTGATCCCCGGCAGATCCGCCGGGATAATTACCAAACTATAGCTGTTATGCTTTCGTTTCGCTTCCGGGTTGGTAATTACCAGAGTAACCATAAAGTCACAGACGGTACCATTGGTGATAAACATCTTGCTTCCGTTAATAACATAATCGTCGCCATCTTTAACGGCGCGGGTTGTCGCCCCGGAAACATCGGTGCCGGCATTAGGCTCAGTAAAGGCCCCGGCACTGATAGCTTCACCACTGCAGACCATATTAATATATTTCTTTTTCTGCTCTTCACTACCGGAATGTAAAATCGCTTCACAACCGAAAGACGCCGTGATAACACTGGTACAGATGCCCATATCAACCCGGGCGACCTGCTCGGCGATAAGAGCTTGTCCAAAAACCCCGAAACCGGCCCCACCATACTCTTCCGGAGCCCAACAGCCAATCAAACCCAGCTCCGCGGCTTTTTTAATAATTTGCGGGGTATATTTCTCCTCTTCATCACACTCAGTCGAAAGCGGCGCAATCTCGGTTTTGGCAAACTTATACGTCATGTCCCGCAATAGTTTCATCTCTTCAGTCAATCTGTAATCCATTTTGAGCTCCTTTTTGAAGTTTACGGATTCATCTCATAAGTATTGTTTAATACTTTTACACTGTTTTGCCAGACATTTTGGAAGCGCGGCAAATCTGAAACAGGTTTTTTTATCATCTTAAGACAAAGTTCCATCTGTTTTTCCGTACTTCCGGTTTTGGAGTAGATCTGGAGCGCGTATTTGGAAAAATCTCTGATTATAAAATCAAATATTTGATCGAGAAGATCATCTTCAAGATTTTCAATCTTGGCTTTTTCAATTATCAGTTGGCCATAAACTACCAAGGTAAACAGTTCACCAAGACTTAGAAGAAAATCAAGATCTGAGGCCTGCTCTTTACTCGGTTTAGCCGTCATGAGAAATTCTTTTAAGACTTCAATCTGCTCTTTGAAGATATTGATATTCGGCAGATCAACACTGTTGTAGGCAATATTATAATCGTGGAAGCGAATCTTGCCGAGCCCTTTAGTGGGGCCCTGATTAAAGAGAAAACCATCATTAGCCGAATCATTGCGCTGAGGGATTTCCGAAAACTCATCAGGATTGAAAAAATAGTTGGCTGTAAATTTTATAATAAGCGCCATATTTACATGAACAGTGCCTTCAAGCTTGGGCAGAGCCCGGATATCATAGGTTGCATTTTCAAAGTAGAGATCTTTTTCAAATCCTTTAGCGGCAATCACATCCCAAAGCAGATTAATAACCTCTTCACCCTGAGTCGTCACTTTCATTTTAACCATAGGATTAAAGAGCAGGTAACGCCGGTCTTCAGGTGATGCCGAGCGCATGTAGTCAATGGCCCGTGAGGCAAAAAGTTTCATCGCCGTCAGGCGACAATAGGCATCAGTAAAAAATTGCTGGATATAGGAAAAGTCGGTCACAAATTTCCCGTAAAGATTGCGGCTCGAAGCATGATCTAAGGCCTCATAGAAAGCATGCGCGCAGATACCAATAGAGCCAAAACCTAAGTTGAATTTGCCCACATTAATGGTATTCAATGAAGAGTCCCAGGCCTTGGAACCAGTAGAGAGAATCTCGGCCTCACTGATCGGATAATCTTTAAGTGCGTATTCAGCAACGTAACTCTGCCACTCGACCACATTCTTAACAAGATCGTAATTTTCATGCTTAGGATCAGCAACAAAAAAGACATATTCATCAGTCTCGGAATTTTTCGCAAAAGTCGAAACCAGGGCCGCCTCATTGGCATTACCAATGTAGTATTTGCTTCCATCGGCGATATATCCACCTTCGGCCAGAGGAGTCAGCTTCATCTCCGAGGAGTAGAGATCTGCGCCATGCTCTTTTTCTGAAAGACCGAAAGCAAAAATTCCGCCCTCTTCCAACAAGGTAGCCGTCTTTTTCTTGACCGCTTCATTGTCTCCCATCCAGATCGGCCCTAAGCCCAGAATTGTTACCTGCCATGTGTACCAGTATTCGATACCATAAAAACCTAAAATTTCACTATAATCACTGTTTCTGCTCGTATCCCAACGGGCATCGGGATCTAGACTGTACTGGGACGGGGTCAGCAGCGTCGCAAAGATCCTGTTTTCTTTTATAAATTCGATAAATTCAGCGTACCAGACCCGCTCATGATAATCTTTTTTTATCTTTTCAAGACCCATATCCTCAAAAAAATCGATAGTTTTGTGCATTATTTCCCGAGAACGTTCATCAAGGTGCCCATATTTCTCTTTTTTTGGATTTAAAATCATTTCAAATTCTCCATTTAAAACTCAGCCAAATCACGGGCTGGCAATATTGAAGTACGGATCAAAATTTTCCAGGTTAGCCATAATAGCCGCGCACCGAAAAATTCCTACCTAAAGAATCGGGCAGTTTCATCTCCTCGGCAATCTCTTTCGGAGTCATCCCCAGATTGGCAAGGCGTAAGGTCTCATCATGGATGAGTATAAACCCTCGAGAAATCGCCCAGACACACACTGACTTTCAGATCACTGTCTCTGTACGTCAGTGTGTGTCTGTAGCAGAAAGGAGAAATATCAGTTCTCTAATGGAAATTCACGATGCGCAAAACCATCATAAACTGGATTCATGCTGAAAAAATTAGGATCAACGATAGGCATGCCGGTGGCGTCATAAGTGATGGTACCGGACTCACCAAGCGGAAACATACTTTCAATTCGAACTGGACCCTGAGGACCCATTTCAACACAATGGGCATAGGTTGAACGAGATGAAGTCGGGAGTGAGTGCAGCGCACCCAGGATTTCATGAGAGTACGTGATCTGCCCTCGTTTATCGATGCCCCACGGTTGTGCACCCAGCGCTGCCAGGGTATTATCCAGAGCCGCAACTATAATTTCACTGGCAGTCTGGGGGCCATCCAGGTCGTTTTTATTGGTAAACCAGTCGTAGTAATTGGTTATACTGGTTTCATATCCGGGGAGACCGTGCAGAAGTACATTAAAGAGAACCACCCGGGACTCATCATCGCCAAGCTCATCATTAAATGTCATCTTCAAAACTTCGCTGATCCACTGGTTCATCAATATCCAGGCATCGGCACGATCCTTACCGAAGGCCCAGTTAGCTTTGCCGCCTGCAACAAAATGTCCGTCCCAACCAGCCATTAGTGCCAGCGCTGC
>JAOZKP010000237.1 GCA_029935295.1 bacterium
AGTTACCCCAGTGATAATAACGTAATTCGAGCAAGCGCACTATTCCACCCTGTTGGAATTTATTAAAGCTACTCCCAACCCGCTTACGACTATTTGGAAAAACCATGATTAAACTAATGATAACAACCAGTAAAAGAGCTGTAACTATAAGTAAACGCACTCCTCTCCGAACACCAGCAGAGGGCTCATTTGTACCCCTTTTCCAACTCATAAACCAAAAAACAGGAACCACCAGAGCTTCAGCCAAAAGGGCCATTATTGCAACCCGGGAGTAGTTTGCAAAAAGCAGCACCAGGACTGTTGCCGTTAAAATTAACAAAATAATAAAAAAAGCCAATTGCAACGACCTTTTTGAGTTTCGCCACAAAGACCAATGCCGTCCTGCGGCAAAAATGACAAAAGGAATCACCAAAGCAATAAAGTGGGCTGCCGGATTCCGATAACCAAAAGTTGAAGCGGGCCCCAGAATTGGCAATAAAAAAGGAATTTTATAACCATAAAACTGGAACAGACCCAAACATGCGAAAATCAAAAGGGCCAACAGAAGAGCGTAAACGGCCACCCATCTCAATCGGACCTGCTGAAACAGTTGGGCTAGAATTAAACCTAAAATTCCCAATAACATATAATTCACAAAGTGATAGATTCCAGCTGGAACCACCAATGACGGCAAAAGTGACAGGGCCATTGCAAGCAACAGTAAAAGAAAAATCTTAACTCCCAAATTGGATCGGATAAATTTACTGCAAGACTCTATCGCTGAGGGGTTAAAGTACAGGTTAAAACTATACAACAGAGCAAACAGTGGAATAAAAGTGGCTATAAAATAGATTTTGGGAAGATCATAAAGAGTACAAAAAAGCCGACCATCAGGAGTATAACTTGACACGACAAAGAGTGGTGAAACCAAAAAGAATACCGCCAGAAGCAAAGGCCATAATTTTACCGACCAGGAATTCTGAAGAGAAGATACTGCTGGCACAGTTCCGGCAGAATTTTTACGGGATCCTTGATGCTTTATTTTACGCACCGTTCTGCTCCTCTATTAACTTTATTAAGTTTTTTCCAAAATGGCCGGACATTCTTTTTCAAGGGGAAAATTGATCGACTTTTCTGCAAGGCTGAAAAGGCTTTGTCATATTCACCCAAGCGAAAGGCGCACCCCCCCAAAGTAGTCAATAAAGAGATTGATACGGGGTCATAAGTTAAGCCCTTTTCATAACATTTAAGTGCTGCTCTAGGTTGGCGCTGCTGTTGAAAACAGTTGCCAGCAATCAAATACTCACCACTTAAAATTGGATAATAACCCCCATATTTAAGTACCTGTTGCCAAGCCTGCAAGGCCCCTTTATAACCACGCCCGGCAGCCTGCATTTGCCCATGACGCACTGCTGAATCAGCCGCGCCAAATCGAGCTTCCATATGAGATACCTGTAAGCGCCTGGCAACACTTTTGACTCCAAGCCAACCCATTCCCACAAAGAGAATAAAAGAAATAACTGAAAACAATAATACAACTTTACGTTTCATGACTAAACAACCATGATCGCCACAAATTCCAGCGATGCAAACGAAACAGAACCCCGGTCAACAGACAACCGCAACCATATTTTAAACTTCGAATAAAATTGATCGACGAAGCCTCGGGGAAATATTTGGTCGGACAACTAACTTCACCGATAACATAGCCCAAACCATGTATCTGTGCCAGAATCTGATTATCAAAAATAAAATCATCAGAATTGCGATGGAGCGGCAACTGCCGCAAAAGAGATGCGGAAAAAGCCCGATAACCCGTATGAAACTCAGAAAGCTTAGTCCCTAAGAGCCAGTTTTCCAACATTGTCAGGATTCTATTAGCCAGATATTTCCACCATGGCATACCTCCCGCCAAAGCCCGACCGCCCAGAATACGTGAAGCCAGAACACAGTCATAAAAACCACTACCGATCATAGCTGTCATAACCGGAATTAATAACGGCGTATACTGGTAGTCAGGGTGTACCATAATTATAATATCTGCTCCGGCCTTAAGTGCCCGCCGGTAACAACTCTTCTGGTTAGCACCATAACCTAGATTACATTGATGACGCACCAGCTCGGAATTTGGGAGATCAGCAGCAATACGGGCCGTTGCATCTGAACTGCAGTCATCAACAATGACAACATAATCAACCACTCCCTGAGCCATTACTTCATTATAGGTTTGCAATAAAGTTGCTTCAGCATTATACGCCGGCATTACCACTATAACTTTTTTATCACGGTACACTTAATCTCATCCTCCAGCGCTCGATATACTTTGTTTCTGCAAACGTTGCAGCTGTTGTAGATTATAGAGGGCCTGTTTGTTATCAGGGTCTAATTTTAAAACGTAACTAAATTGCTCTAAGGCGGCACCAAAACGCCCTGACTGAGCCAACGCAATAGCCAAATTAATTCGGGTCTTAACATGATAAGGCCGAGCCTGCATAGCCTGTTTCAAGGGTGTTATTGATGCTTGCACAAGTCCTTTACTCAACAGAACCGTACCTAGATTATAGTTGATCCCGGAATTATCTGGTGCAAACTGCAGTGCCTGACGAAGAATTTTCTCTGCATCATCAAGACGTTGTTCCTGCTTAAACATGGCCGCCAAAGCGACAAAGGCCCCTATTTCTTTAGTTTCCGGCTGCATTGCCTGACGATAAACCGATTCTGCCTCCAGGTTGCGACCTTGCTCATGCAAAGCATTACCCCAATTAACCAAGGCCTGACCAAAACGTGGATTCAGTTCAAGGGCTCGCGTAAAAGCCAGATCAGCTTCGGGCCAGCGTTCAGCCGAAGTCAAGGCTTGGCCAAGCAGGTCATAGGCAACCGGATTATCCTGATCCACAACCACGGCCCGCTGAAACAAAGTCACTGAATTTTGCCAGTAACGAACCTGGTACCAACTTAAAACCAGATAAAAGCAGGAGAGCAAAACTGCCATAGCAGTAACTCGACGATGCCACTTTACCGGGCAGCATTCAGCCCCCAGCCAGACCAGAGCAAGCCAAAGTCCGATCGCCGGGAAATAGGTATAGCGATCAGCCCAGGCCTGCCCCCCAACCTGTATCAGACCAATTACCGGTACCAATGTTCCCACAAACCAGCACCAGCCCACTATCAGAAACGGATAACGTTTGCGCTCGTAAAAGACCCATCCGAAACTTCCGCAAAAACATAAGAGTGAAATTCCGACACGCAACCACGAATAATCAATACGGTAACGATACAAAACTGCCAAATCATGTGGCCAAAACAGGAGTTTTACATATTCACAATAGGCAACGACTGTATTTACCAGACGAGGGAAAATCCCGAGATCGATTGCCGAACTCATCGCTCCGGCCTGGCGCTGGGCCATAAAAGTCAAAACTGCGGACAATATAATTAGCAGAAAAAATGGAACTTTTTCCAGCAAAAGCCGTTTAACATCCAACCTAATATAACGCTGCAGTGGCCAGTAATCCAACACTAAAAGCAGAAATGGCAAAGTAACTGCCATCGGTTTAGCCAGCAATGCCAAGGCAGCACTGGTTAACGTAAGTAAATAACGCTGCCAACTCACCCGGTTTGAATAATAAGTGTAAAAAACCAGCGTCAACAACCAGAAAAATGCGCACACCAGATCTTTGCGCTCGGCCACCCAGGCAACCGACTCAACCCGCAAAGGATGCCAGGCAAAAAGAGCAACAACAATAGCACTGCGCCAGACTGTGCCACCCCAGCAGCGGTACAACAAAAAAAACAGGAGAGCCGCATTGGCAAGATGCCAGCCTAAAGATGAAAGGTGATGGTAACCGCTTTGCAGTCCAAATAAGGTAACATCCAACATATGAGAGAGCCAGGCCAAAGGATGCCAGTTGGCAGCATAAAATGCGGTAAAAGCCCACTTAAATGAGGTCCAGCTCAAACCGTTATTTACGGCCGGGTTATCAACCACATATTCACTATCATCAAAACCGACAAAAGCAAAATCATGCACCTGCCAATATACAACGCACAATCCCATCAATATCAGCAACAAAATTGGAAACGGCCGCAGGTCTCCATCCTTAATAAAAAAATTATTCACAAAACTCTCTTATAACGAAAATTTTTGTTCTAATGACACTATAGTCATTGAATATAGCAAACCAAAAAAAATATCACCATAAAAAATTATCTTTTTATGGTGATATTTTCCTGATATCGCTCCTGAAAAATCAGAACTATATTTTTGCGTATATATTCACCTTAATTCGGAGAATCAATAACGATCGCCGGTGGTTGCCAGACGTAAAGCCGGTAATGCTTCAAGCTCACCCATAGGATAACCGTTGACTTTATAATTACGACCATTAAACAGGAGCCCGACAATATCATTTTCAGCGGCAAATCGAATAAAGCTTGCGGATGAAATATCGGAACTTTTGAACAGAGTCGAAATTAAGGAAACCAACTGGCCATGAGCTGGCAGAACCGGGTTAGCTGCAGCAACAATTTTTCCGGCATCATTATAGGCTAACAGCGTAACTGGTGTTTCATCAACACCGGGGTTAACCAGTACAAGCCCGTCCCAACCACCTTCTTCTCCTGAACGAAGGCTGGAAAAGATTCCGCTCTT
>JAOZKP010000238.1 GCA_029935295.1 bacterium
CATCCAGCAGCCGCATAAAAGGCAAGGCAAGCTCGCCAAATGCCGGAAAGAGTGCAGCTAAGGGCATCAAAGCACCGCTTAAAAAACCAAGCAACTCACAAAAAAGCTTTCAAAAACGCAACCCTTCGAAACAGGTGAGCCGCAGCGGTTTCGGCAGAAATTCCAGCCGGCCATCGCGCCCGTCAGTACGGCGCAGCAGCGGCTTTGGCCGTAGCGGCGGCCGTTTCGGCGGAAAATAAGAAGATATAGTTAAAGGGTATCCCTAAACAATAAGACCAGCCAAAATTCTTCAGGCTGTCATACTAAAGAGGATTAAACCATGTTTAGTTTTTTATCTTTACGCCCCATTGCCGAACTTTTTCAACCAGTTGCCGCAACTTATCTCCTGGCAATCCTGATTATTATGGTAATCGGCAAGAAAATCCATAGCTACTGCACCGACTATGATCTTGACCATGAATTAACCACCACTGACAACAAGGCGGTCGCGCTCTCCACTACCGGTTATCTTTTCGGTTTAGGCTTGATTCTCTGGGGGGTTATTACTCCCGGTGAGAATCAAGCTCCAGTCATTGGTTTCTGGGGGCTTGTCGGCGATCTGATCGGCACTTTTTTCTGGGGCCTCATCGGTATCGGCCTGCTCCAGGTTGCCAATTACTTAAATGATAATTACCTGCTGCCCAACTTCTCAAACCGAAAAGAGATTATTGTAGACAAAAACCTCGGCACCGGCGCGGTTGAAGGCTGCACCTTTATCGCTTCCGGAATTATTATCAAAACTGTTTTAAGCGGCTCCGGAGCCAATTTTTTCGTCGATATTATTGGCACCATCTTCTATTTTGCCGTCGGCCAGATTTCTTTCATCATTTTTGGCCGCATCTATCAATACGTCAGCACTTTCGACCTGCATGATGAGATTGAAAAAGATAACGCCGCAGCCGGAGTTGCTTTTGGCTTAACCATGGTTGCGGTCGGTATTCTCCTGGCAGATTATATCAATGCCTATAACTCAATTTTCGGACTGCTGTTCTGGCTGCCGGTAAGTTTTTTCTTCCTGATTACCGGCCGTTATATTGCTGATAAATTGCTGCTCCCGGGCAGCCTGCTGGATGATGAAATAAGCCAGGATCAAAACTGGGGCGCAGCTCTGATTGAAGGCGGCGTCGCTATCATTATTGCCTTGGTAGTCGGCAATCTCTTTTTCTCCTGATTCAGATTTCGGGGAAATTGAGCTCTTAGTTAAGTAAATAACAGTGCATCTCGTTTCGCCCGTAAACAAAATACCCAAAAGTCAAGCCTGACCCCATCTGGAGGTAAATATGAGTAAAATACCACAGCTTCCATATAAACTTGATGAGCAACAGAAACATCATTTCGCCCGCCTCTATCTGCTCGATTATATGATTCAGGAGAACACCAACTTTTCAATCCTGCTGGATGAAAACAGTGAGGACTTAGAACCGATTTTTGATGAGCTGATGGCGCGTGAACTGATTGAAATTGACACAAAACAGCGCTACTGCGTCAGCCGGCAGGGCCGGGCACTGCATCAGAATTTTCTGAAACGCTACCGTGAAGATATCACCAGAAACGATGTCTTCTGTGCGGTTGATCTCGAACGGGGTGAATTTGCTTTCGCTTTTTATGACGACTACCCAACTCAAGATGGGTGGAATGCGTTCCTCAATGCTGACCGCTGGGATGATCTCCGGGTGGCCGTCTGTGAATACCTCGAACAGGACCCAATTGAGTTGATTTTCATGAGTTTTATCAATGAAAAACGCTTCGGCCGGGATGATCAGGGTAAATGGCAGTTTGACCTGCTTTTAGGTTCAGTCTGGGATGAGATTCTGGAGATCTGCAACCAGTCAATCCACTGGCCGGAACTCGGATATGAAGATGATGAAGGCAAAGTTCCGGCGTCAGATGTCATTGAAGACATTATTTCTCAAGGCAACGAACTAATCCGCAGTTTATAAAACTGATGCCTATTTTTCGCTATCTCCGACTTCTCCTGCGCCGCCACAACTACCTGCGCCTGCGTTTGGTACAGATGTTTTCGCTGGTGCTCTTTCTGAATATATTCTTTGGCCTGCTCTACTTTCTGGTTGAGCGCCACGCCCAGCCCGGACTTGACCTGCTTGACAGCATCTGGTGGGCAATGGTAACCATGACCACCGTCGGCTACGGCGATCTTTACCCGCATACCAACATCGGCCGGTTTTTAATTGCTTACCCCTGCATGCTGGTTGGGATTGCCATTATCGGCTATTTTTTAGGTCTGGCGGCCGAGAGCATTTTTGATCACATTTCGAACAAAAAGCGAGGTCTTGTGCAAATCACCAAAGAGAACCATATCATCATCTGCAACTTTCCCAGTCTTGACAAACTCAAACGGATGACCAATGAGCTCAAACTCCATCCGGCTTATGAAAACGCTTTTTTCGTGCTTGTCAGTGACAACATCACAACCCTGCCGGACAATCTGCCAACCGATGAATTCGCCTTTGTTTCCGGCAACCCGAATCGTGAAAAAGTTTTAAAAAAAGCCAACATCGAGGCCGCGGCCGGCGTCTTTATTCTTGCCGGTGATCCTTTAAACAGTGACGCTGATTCGATCACCTTTGCAATTGCCACAGTTGTCGAGCTCCTGCGCCGGGAAAACGACTACAACTACAAAGTTGTGGCCGAACTGATTCACAAAGATAATTTCAACCTGCTTAAAAAAGCCCGGGTTGACGGCATCGTCACCCCGGAAGGCCTGACCGACTGCCTGCTGGCCCAGGAATTTCTCTATCCGGGTATTCACGAGATCATCACCCAGATTGTCAGCAACGAAATCGGCAGCCAGTTCTATATTCTCGATACCCGGCTCGCCGGCCATAAAGTTGCGGACATTCAGGTTACAGTTTTAAAACACCCGGCCAACCTCCAGATCATTGGCATCATTAAAAATGGCAAAACCATCCTCAATCCAGCCAAGAATGTCATTATAGACAAAGGTGACAAACTCATTATGCTGGCCGAACACCGCCGCGATTTCAGCGTAATAGAAAATGATATTTTAAGTACCAAACAGGCATGATTGTTCCCGGCAGCCTTTGACTTTACAGCTGACCCGGATTAAACCCCCGGCCAATTCTGTTAGAATTTTCAAATAGAGGCTTACTCCTCTTGACCTGCAATTGAAGAAGTCCTATATTCATTTACATTGAAAAAAGAAAAACAATTTCAACCTGCACAAATTTAGAGGGGAAAGGGATCTCGTATGGAACAGGTAATCGTCACCAGCTCATTGAAAGAGGATCTTGTAAGTTTTCTCGAAGGAAACGACTTCAGCGTCGCGGCACTTGATAACGATGTCTATCGGGTCGAACGGGATGGAGAACTGCCGGTATTTATTAACCTTGAAGGTGGACACATCTATTTTGAGATCGACCTCGGCAACATCAGCGCGGTTGCAACCGAAAAACTCTACCATGACCTGTTAGATATGAACACTGAAATTCTGCCGGTCGCTTTTGGCATCAACCGCACTAACCCGGATGACCCGCGGCTGGTTCTGGTAGAGAGTCGCGAAACTGATAATTTAGACAGCAATGAACTTTTATGCGTCTTTACATCTTTGGAGTTGGCAGTTGACCAGGCGGAAACCCTGCTTGCTGATTACCTTTAATAAAAAGAGGAGAGAATTTAAGATGAGTATATTTAATAGAATATTCAAGGTCGGCCAGGCCGGGGTCAACAAAGCAATCGACAAGCTTGAAACCCCGGAATTAATGCTTGATCAGGCCATAAGAGACAAGGAAAAACAGATCAAGGAAGCCAAACAGGCAGTAATGTCCTGTATCGCGACTGAGAAACAGGCTAAAGCCCTGCTCAATAAAGATAAACTTGAGCAGTCAAACTGGGAAGCCAAGGCTGAAGCCGCACTCAAAGCCGGGCGTGAAGATCTTGCCGTAAAAGCTCTCTCCCGGGCCGGTGAGCATGAAAAGAAAGCTTTAGACATGGAGCCGCGCTGTCAGGAGCAGCGCACCCAGATTGAAAGTCTGAAACAGGATATCCGCCGGATTGAAGATGAACTGGCTGAGTTCAAACGTAATCGCGACTTCATCATCGCCCAGAGCAAAGCTTCTGAAGTCAAAAAGCAGATCTATCAGGCCAAAGCTAAAATGTCTGACAAACACAGCGCTGATGATCTGATGGCGCGAATGCGGGCCAAAGCTGAACGTTCATCCCATGAAGCCGATGCCGCAGCTGAAATGGCCGCCGACAGCGGCGACAGCCTTGAAAATGAATTTGCCGGCCTGGATAGCGGCAGTGCCGATCAGGCGGTTAACGATAAACTGGCGGCATTAAAGGCCAAACTTGGTAATTAAGCAGCAGATAGTTGTCATTTAAAAGCACGGAACTGAATTGTAATCGGTTCCGTGCTTTTGTTTTTGAAAGGTATCAGTAAACTAGAAAAACCGAGAAGGTTCGGGCTTAGGCTTCGCCCCTCTTTAACGGGGTCAAAGCTAAAGCAATGACCCCAATCGAGATAGGTCGGGTTTTTGTCTGTTAAGTGGCGATTGGGGTCATAATTGACATTTGCGTTTCCCAGCAACATGCACCCTGTCGGGCAC
>JAOZKP010000239.1 GCA_029935295.1 bacterium
GCGTCGGCTCCGGCTGTTCCAATCCTGGTCACGCCCACTGATTCAGCTTGATGGCGTCGTAAAAAGTTCCGAGACTTTTTGCGAGTGCATCAAATTTGTCGCACTCGGACAAGAACTTAATCATCTGTGTTTGTCTGAGTGGATCTGTGACAGAATTAAATAAATTATTCCAGGAGTAACAAGTCAATGATTGCAAAACTGATTGAATTTTCCTTAAAGTATAAACTTTTGATGTTTATACTGTTTATATCTGTGTGCGCCGGCGGAACCTATTCGCTAACGCGTCTGTCGATTGATGCCTTCCCCGACATCAGCCCCAATCTGGTCCAGGTCTTTGCCGAGGTTGAAGGAATGGCCGCCGAGGAGACCGAACAATTTGTCACCCGGCCCGTCGAAGTGGCAATGCGGGGCATTCCCGGCGTCACCAAAATTCGTTCACTCTCGTCATTCGGTCTGGCGACGGTAACCATCTACTTTGATGAAAAGACTGATATTTATCGAGCCCGGCAACTGGTGGCCGAACGTCTGAAGGAGGCCGAAGAGGGTATCCCCGAAGGGGTCATGCCGCACGGTTTGGAGATGAGTGCCATTGTCAGCGGCATGGGTAAAATTTTAGGTTACTACCTTGAGGCCGACGGCCAGAATCTCACTGATCTGCGCACTCTGCAGGAGTGGGTGGTAAAACGCGAACTCCAGACCGTCCCCGGAGTCGCCAAGGTCATCAGTCAAGGCGGACATATACGACAGTATCAGATCCAGGTAAATCCCGATCTGCTGTTAAACTTTGACCTGACTTTAGACGATGTAATTACGGCAATTCACCGCAACAACCTTAATCTCGGCGCCGGCATCATTGAGAGGGGGGCGGAAGAACTTATCGTCCGCAGCTTAGGCCTGCTCCACTCCCTGAAAGAGATCAAAGAAACTTTGATTACAACCCGCAACCAGCAGCCGATATTCATTAAAGATGTGGCCGAGGTTAAAATAGATAAAGCCTTTCGCCGCGGGGTCGGCCTGCTCAATGGTGAACACGAAATTATCTGCGGCACTATCTACAAGACCCACGGAGCCAACTCCTTTGAGGTAATCAACCGGGTTAAGGCTCGGCTGGAAAAGATCAACCAGACCCTGCCGGATGGGGTCAAACTGGTAACTTATTACGATCAGGCTGATCTGGTCAAAAACAGTATCATGACGGTCCGCAACGCCTTCTTTTTCGGAATCATCCTGGTCTCGATCGTGACGCTGGTATTCTTACGCAACTGGCGCAATTCACTGGTTGTGGTCGGAGCGCTACCCTTCGCCACCCTCTTTGCCGCAATTCTGCTCTACTATCAAAAAATCCCCGGCGACCTGCTCTCTTTCGGCGGTATCGCTATAGCTTTAGGGATGATTGTCGATGCCACAATTATCATGGTCGAAAGATTGCAGTCGGCGACCGTTGAAAATGGCGAGAGCAAAACCACCGGGATTCTGACTCTACGGGCGGCCCAGGAGGTTGCCGCCCCGATCTTTTTTGCGACCGCCATTATCATTATTGTCTTTTTGCCGATTTTCACCCTCGGTGAGGTTGAAGGCAAGATGTTCCGGCCTCTGGCACTGGCGGTAACCGCAACCATGATCGGCTCCCTCATTTACGCTCTGATGATCGCCCCGGTCCTGCATCAACTCTTACACCCCCGCCGGCAGGATGGCTCTAAAACAGTTCCGGCCGCCGGGTTTCTTCTGGTCAACTATCGCAAAATTCTGGTTTTTTTCCTGGAGCGGCGCTGGCTGGTTACGGTCATCATGCTTATTCTGCTGCTCTCCGGCGGCATCACTTACTCAAAACTTGGCAAAGAGTTTGTTCCCACGATGCAGGAGGGAACTTTGCAGAGTCTGGCCTATATGAATCCCAATATCTCACTTGATGAGATTACCCGAACCGCCGCCGCCATGGCCCGGGAGATGAAATCATTCCCCGAGATCAAAGATGTAGTGGTCGATATTGGCTATGGTGAAATTGGCCCCCATATGCACCATACTAACTACGCCTGTATGAATATCACCCTGAATCCGCGCAAAACCTGGAAGAATGCGACAACACAGGATGAACTGACCACTCTTCTTAATCAACGCATCAAGAATTTCCCCGGGGTCTCAACCACCTTTTCCCAACCGATCAAACATGAAATCGACGGCCTCATCGGTGGCGCCGGCAGCAGCGTTGTCGCCAAACTCTTCGGTGAAGACTATAAAGTTCTGCTGGAGAAATCACATGAAATCGAAACCCTGCTCAACCGGATTGACGGGGTCGCTGATCTTAGAGTCGAACAGGTTGACGGTCAGACCCAGGTTAAGGTTGAGATTAATCCTGAAGCCTGTGCCCGACACGGAATTGATAAAGAGACCATTGAAAAAACGGTCGCCCGGGCTCTGGTTGGTGAACGGGCCGGTCAGATATTTGAGGGTGAGCGCATGTTTGACATTACGGTTCGTTTTGTTAAATCAGCCCGTAATTCTATCGAGGATATCGAAAAGCTGCTGATCAAAACCCCGGCCGGCTACAATGTCCCCCTCGAGGAGTTGGCTGAAATCAAAATCGAGGCCGGACTGCGCCAAATCAGTCGCGAAGAGACCCGTCGCTACATCTCGATCCAGAGCAATGTTCGAGGCCGGGATTCGGGTAGTTTTGTCGAGGAAGCACAAGCAGAAATCGCTGCAAATATTGATCTGCCCCCCGGCTATCATCTGGTCTGGGGCGGCCAGTTTGAACTGCGGCAGGCGGCCAATCGCCGTCTCTTAATGGTGATTCCGATAACGTTGTTACTGGTCATGATCATGCTCTATGGCCTCTTTAATTCGGCCAGCAATGTCATTCTGATTATGCTCAACATCCCCCTGGCCCTGGTCGGCGGCGTCTTAAGCCTGGCTCTTTTTCAGGAGAACTTAAGCATACCGTCCGCCATCGGCTTTATCGCCCTTTTCGGAATCGCCCTGACCGATGCTCTGGTCCTGGTCTCCCGATTCGAGCACTTAAAAGATAAGGGTTACAGTTTAAGGGAGCAGATTATTGCCGGTTGCAGCTCAAAATTGCGGCCGGTCCTGATTACCACCATTACTACTGCCGCCGGTCTGCTGCCGCTGATTTTCAGCAGCGGCACCGGCTCCGAAATCCAGCGTCCTTTAGCCGTAGTCGTTGTCGGCGGTCTGATCTCTTCGACCCTGCTGACTCTAATCGTCATTCCCACCCTCTACGAGCAATTTGCACAGAGAGGTAATAAAAATTTGCCTGAATAAGATTACATACAGTTAGAGGCATTTCCAATTAAATCAGCCCCAGACAAGCGGACAAAAATTTAACGTCCGAATTTGTCTGGGGCTGATTTGAGGTAAATTATGGCCAATTCCGACCCCGGTTTCCCCTCTTATTTAACCAGTATTGAAATAGAAGAATCGAACTCAAGTTCTTTCCCTTGTATTGTTTTATGGTTATCTCCATCCATCAAAGTAAATGTCCAGAGACCTTTTCTTGGGGGAATAAATGAAAAACTCCCGCTGCCGTCTGTAAAAATTGTGCTCTCGGCAATATCTTCGTTAACTAAACCGGTTGCAGTTGTGTCAAGTTCAGTCTCACCTGATGCATAGTTGAGATATTCAATGTTAATTTCGGCATGAGGAATGCGGCGGCCCGCTTCATTGACGACTTCAGCCCGAAAAAGAGTTCCGGCATTGACATTACATGGCTGAACCAGAGGAATAATTTCCGGCATCTTATTAAGTACCCGGTTTGGCCAGTCACTCATAACTCCATAATAATTAATATAAAATTTCGCGACTTTCTGGATATAGAGACCCTGATGTTTTTTCCAGTGAGCTTTATGCTTGACGACAATGATATAGTCACCAGGTTTGAAAAAACCACTTTTTTTATCTATCGGGATTGAATAGGTCTCCTTTCTTTCCCCTCTGACCGTATAATAGTCGGGAACAGCGACAGCATCTAAATTTTTTTCCTGATTTTCGTGAATCAGGAAAATCGACGCCAACCCTTTCAGATCTTTGCTATCTTCGACCCCTAAACGGATTCCCATAAGATCAGAACCGGTAGCCGGATGAAAGTGAATGATTCTTACCATTTTCCGGCCATCTTTATCGATATACGGAAGAAGAGTCGTGGTATGTGCGGTTACAGACACCGGCAAAAGGAAAAGCCCAGCTATTAAAAAAAGAGCGGTAAAGTATTTCATCACGTTACTCCATTCCAATCAATCAAGTGTTACAAAAATCGATTTCCGCCGCTCACCGGCGACGGCCCGGCTGCAATGCCCCTTGCCCGATACATCCTCCAGCAGAACCACATCCCCGTCTCCAAAACGCCGGCACTCGCCATCTGAAACCGTAAAATCAACCCGCCCGGCAAGAATAATCACATATTGGCGCCGGGGAGTATTGTGCCATTGATAATCATAGCTCTCTGAGGTTTCGCGAAAAATTATACCGCTGGCTGATTCCAGCTCCGACAGCAGCCCGATCGGACCGGCATCTTTTAGTTCAATTTCAACTTCAGAAAAATGAGTTTCGCCCTGAACATCACTATAGATACGCCATACCAGCATTATTCTATCC
>JAOZKP010000240.1 GCA_029935295.1 bacterium
TGACCCCATTGTCAGACTTTCAGCAATATCTGCCGAATATTTTTTTAGAAGCTGGAAAATATTTCATTTTTACTTTCGTCAATTTGTTGTTTCATACTGTTAACGTAATCCGGTTTCAGGTTGTCTTGCCAGCGGGGAAAGCCACCCTCTTCTACATAGTGCAGTAACTCGTGAAAGTTGTTCTCTGCAAAAATATAATCCCCGATACGGACACACCGATTCTGTAAACGTAAAAAAGGAATTTCAACGATTTTAGCGTAGGGAGCAATCATCTCTCTAAAAATATTCTGAGTTTTGCTGCCAAACGGGTTTTGTTTAAAATGGTCCGGATTATCAGGAAAAGGAAATTTGCGGTAAGTATCCCCGATAAAACCGGTATAGCGAATGCCGTTGATTGCCCCCATCAAATCACCCACATCCGCCGGGTCATTGATCTCATAGACAGTGATTTTTTCAACCGGGTTCCATATCTCACGCTCGGCACAAGCGGAAACATACTGACAGAAGGCATCGGCAAAGAAAAAGTACTGCTGCAGAAGCAGCATATCTGATTCAATGTTAAAAAAACCAAAGGCAATACTACCGTGATTTTCACTCTGGAAAGCTAATGGCACGTTAAATCTCCTTGATTGATGGCAATAGTGAGTTTATTGCATTCAGGAAGTTAAAAAGGATCAAAAAACTGTTACCTTTTTCATTTTTCACGAATAGCCGAAATTTCAGGCAACACAATTTCAGCCCCGGTTAATACCACAACCTCCCCGGCCGCCGCTACAATAGTTTCAGCCACCAGATTAAAAACACTGCTCAATGATTCAACATACATATCTCATCCTTTCCCTAATAATTAACATTACGGTAAATTAACTTGACAAAAATACAAAGGTTTATTAGAAAAGTTGGTCAAATTCAAATAATCAGAAGTCTGCTATGCCATAGCTGAGCAAAATTTAAGGAAATTTAGTACGTTGCCGCACTCTAACTCAATTTTGAGAAAAATTATTATCTGGTCACTGGTTGGCGCCTGCTACCTCTCATTCGGCAGCGGTTATGGCCGGGCCGTAATCTGTTCCGATCACCATGGTGAAATCGCACTGGAGACGCTGCACTGCCGCACAGCTAATCACTGCCTAACTGAACATCTGCACGACCAGCACCAACCCAATCGAACCCGGAAAAATAGAAAGATCGCTCAACTTCCTTTAGAGAATAACTGCTGCACCACCTGTGATAATTTTGAAGTTTCACTCCAACTCTTTGCCCCCCGCAACGAGCCGATCAAAACCATCATTAATTTTATTGCGAAACCACTCCTGACAACCGCTCCAGGCTGCGGGCAGCACCAACTTTCCACCACCTTATCGGCTCAACTCCCCGCTCCACCCTCGACTCAAGATCCATCTTTCACCCACCTGAAAAGTACTATCCTTCTGATTTGAGTTCAACTCAAACGAATTTCAACTGAAAGCACAAAACTATTTCTTTACGTAATGATTGTGTGCCCAAAAGTTGATCTTTCGCCCCCGTTTTACCACCAAACAATTCTCAACAAATTATTTTATTTTTCACCACAAACCCGTCCTGAGCAGATTGAAAATATGCGTAATTCTGGGTGCAGCTGTGGCCAACATTAATAAATATTTAAAAGGTTGACTCAAGACCGTCTTGAGATGGAGGCAACTGTGACAATCACAAAAAGTACTATTCTAACACTGTTTATTTCCCTGTTCGCATGCGGAGTTACCGGGGCTGCAGATGGAGGTCAAAATCGACCTGAAAGAACCCAGTTGCGGGCGGAGCTTCCGGCGGCAACGATTAATCTTAAGCAGACCGACAACCAGGCCATTCCGACTCCGGCACCTGTGGATGAATTGACTTTACATGAAGCTCTGCTTCTGACCTTAAGTCAAAATCCCGAACTTAAAACTTTCTCCTGGCAGATTGAAGCCCGCCAGGGTGAAGCCCAACAAGCCCAGGTTCTCCCCAATCCCGAACTCGGAATTGAGGTTGAAAATATCCTCGGCGAAGATGATCGGCGCGGGTTTAAGGCAGCTGAAACCACTCTTGAGCTCAGCCAGCTGATTGAATTAGGCGGTAAACGCCAACAACGTATCCAAATTGCCAACTTAAAGCAGGAACTGGCCGACTGGGATCTGGACGAAGCCCGGCTGGCAACTATCGCCACATCCAGCCAGACCTTTTTCGCCTGCCTCAGCGCCCAATCCAGAGTGCAGCTCACCCGCGAAAATCTGCAACTGTCAGAAAAGGTTTTCAAAACTGTCCAGCTCAGGGTACAGGCCGGGAAAGCCTCTCCGATCACCGAAAATCGGGCCCAGATGACGGTCAGGCAGAACCAGATTACGCTTAAGAAGGAACAGCGTAAATTAACCGCAGCTCAGCGCCGGCTCGCCGCCGGCTGGGGTGCAGACCAACCCCATTTCAATAAAACTGCAGGTAAGCTGGAAAACATTAGCCCGCCACCAGCCTGGCCCATACTGCTTAAGCAACTTGAGCAAAATCCCGAAATTGCGAGACAGAATACCGAGTTTGAACTGCAGGAGAGTCAGCTTAATCTTGCTGAAGCTTACGGGGTTCCGGACATGACTCTGGGTGGCGGTATCAAACGCTATGAGGAGAGCGAGGATTACACCTTTCTGCTCGGAGTTTCATTCTCGCTGCCGGTATTCGATCGCAACTCAGGTGCCATCCGCAGCGCTCAAGCCGAAACCAGCATCAGCCGGGGAAAAGGAGTTAGTACGGCTACCAGACTCAAAACAAGTTTGCGAGAAAATTATGAACTGCTTATGGCAGCCTATGAAGAAGCTGATTCTCTGCAAAACCTGATTCTGCCGACTGCTGAAGCCAATTTTTCAGCTGCCGACTACGGTTACCGCCAGGGTCAGTTCAAATTTATCGAAGTCCTGATCGCCCAGAAAACTCTTTTTGAAATCCGCGAACAACTGATTGCGAGCCTCAGCGAATTTCACACCCATCGCCTCAACATTGAACAACTTACCGGACAAAAACTGACCACTGAAACTAAAACTGTCGCGGTTGTCCCGACACCAACTGCAGAGGGGAAATAACCATGAAGAAAAACCTTATCAAACAAATAAAAACCTGCAATTTAAATCAAAAAACTGCAATTCCGATACTAATAATGATCCTGATTTTAGGCTTAGCCCTGAAATCAACCTTGAGCCCAAAACCGCTGCAGGCGCAAACCCGGCAATGCGACCACGACCATCATGCAACTGAACCTGAAAAGCATCACTCGGAGCCTGACGGCCATGAGCATGAAGGGCATGATCATGCGGGCCATAATCATGAACAACATGATAATAACAATCACAATCCTGCGGCCGAACTTCACCCGAAAGAGCATCATGATCACGATGACTCACCGGAGTGTGATCAGCATAATCACGACCATGAGACCAAAGCCGATGCTGACCACTCAGACTCAGAAAGCAGCTGTGATCTCGGGCATAATCATAGCGCATGTGAGACCCATACCGAAATTATCCATATGAGTCCGGCCGAGATGAAACAGTTCGGCATTGTCGTTGAAAAAGCGGTTCCGGGGCAAATTAAACTCCGCACCAAAGCACGGGGTCAGGTACTTCTAAATCGTGACCGTATGGCCCAGATTGTTCCTAGACTCTCCGGTACGGTCAAGGAAATCCGCAGCACTCTGGGTGACTCGGTGACCCAAGGCGAAATTATGGCAATCATTGAGAGCCAGGAGCTGGCCGATGCCAAAACCGACTACCTGAACGCTGTCAAACATCTGGAACTTGCCCGTACCACTTTCCAGCGCGAGCAGAAACTCCGGCGCAAAAAGATCAATTCGGAACAGGAATACTTAAATGCCCGAAAAGATCTCGCCGCCGCCGAAATTTCTCACACCAGCTCGGAACAGAAACTAATCTTTTTCGGATTAAGCCCGGCAGAACTCAAACAACTTCCCTCGGAACCGGTCACATGGCTAAGTCGATTTATCGTGCGATCACCTTTCAGCGGAGATGTCATTAAAAAAGATGTGCTCCTGGGTCAAGTCTTAAGTGGAACAACTCCGATCTTTACTGTAGCTGACTTAAGTACGGTCTGGGTCGACCTTAATCTCTACAGCGCAGATGCCAACCGGGTACACCGCGGCAACCGGGTTATAATTTCTCCCCCGATTCCGGGAGAGCCGACAATTGCCACAATCTCTTATATCTCCCCTCTGGTCAATCCACAAACCCGAACCACTAAAGCCCGGGTCATCCTCGACAACCCGGACGGCAAGTTGCGGCCGGGCAGTTTTATTACGGCTGAAATCATTACCGGTGAACGTGAGGCCGGGATTGTCGTGGATAAAAGTATTCTCCAGGATGTGGCCGGCCGGAAATGTGTCTTTGTCCAAGATGAACACGGCTTTGAGTCACGTCCGGTCGTTCTGGGAGCCGCCAATAGCGATCAGGTTGAGATCCGAAACGGTATCCACCCCGGAGAACTGATTGTCACCCAAAATAGTTTTCGCTTGAAAGCGGCCCTGGAAACCGGCGTCGGCTCCGGCTGTTCCAATCCTGGTCACGCCCACTGATTCAGCTTGATGGC
>JAOZKP010000241.1 GCA_029935295.1 bacterium
GATCAACTGAACCTTGCCTTTACGTTCGGCGTTTTTTTTGTTCGAGAGCACCCAGACATAAGTCGCGATACCGGTATTATAGAACATATCCGTCGGCAGGGCGATGATCGCCTCCAGCAGATCGCTCTCCAAAATATGGCGGCGGATTTCGCTCTCGCCACTGCCCGCACCACCCGTGAAAAGTGGTGATCCGTTAAGAATTATGCCGATGCGGCCGCCATTTTTGTCGTGATCATTCGCGTCGTAGTCGCGCATCTTGCTGAGAAGATGCAGCAGAAAGAGCAACGAACCATCGCTGACTCGGGGCAGACCCGGCCCGAAACGACCGTCGAAACCTTTAAGCTTATGCTCGTTTTTGATATCGCCCTCGACCTTCTTCCAGTCGACACCAAAGGGCGGATTCGAGAGCATATAGTCAAACTTGTCGGCATAGAGCTGATCTTCGCTTAAAGTGTTACCAAGCTTGATCCGGCTCACATCCTGGCCCTTGATCAACATATCGCCCTTGCAGATGGCGTAGCTCTCGGGGTTTAACTCCTGGCCGAAAGCACGCATGACCGCCTTGGGGTTAAGCTCGTGAACATACTCCATGCCACTCGAAAGAAAGCCGCCGGTACCCGCTGTGGGGTCGTAAATCGTGCGGATGATGCCCGCTTCGGTCAGCGCGTCATCATCCTCCATAAAAACCAATGATGTCGTCAAACGAACGATATCACGCGGCGTAAAATGCTCACCCGCAGTCTCGTTGGAACTCTCGGCAAAACGCCGGATCAACTCCTCAAAGACAAGACCCATCTCATGGTTGCTGATAGCATCAGGACTTAAATCCGTCGTCGCCACCTTCTGCACAACCTTAAAAAGCAGATTCGCCTCATCAAGCTGAGCCACAAACTCACCGAACTTAAAATGCTCGAAAATCTCTCGCGCATCTCCAGAAAAACTGTCGACGTAGGTGATCAGATTGCTCTTGATGTCGGCACTCCCCAACCGGGAGAGATCCATCGGTGAGGTGTTGTAAAAAGAGTGGCCAGCTGCCTTAAGTAAAAACTTCTCACGCGCCTCCTCCTCAAGCTGCGGCATCGCCTTGAGCTTTTCGACCTGTTCAAGAACCTGAGATTTGCGAGCTGCAAGCACACACTCAAGACGACGCAGAATCGTAAAGGGCAGGATAACCCGGCCATACTGGGACTGTTTGAAGTCACCACGAAGCAAGTCAGCCAGTGACCAGATATAGGCTGCGGTTTGGGAAAAGTTGGTTGTCATAGTTGATATCCTGTGAATACGACAAGATTGATAGCGCCGTAAAAAGATTAGTAAAAATCCATATAACAACGGCTAGTATATATCACAAGGGAAAATATTGAAAAAAATTTAGGCCAACAAAAAAGGCACTTGAAAACGATCATTAAAAATCGTCTCAAGTGCCTTTTATCATTGATGGTGCCGGAGGTCGGAATCGAACCGACACGGGGTCGCCCCCGCGGGATTTTGAGTCCCGTGCGTCTACCAATTTCACCACTCCGGCACGGGGTCTGGCTTTTAACAAAAAAGAAGCGTTGCTGTCAAGCAGGATTTGTGCAATTCCCAGGGATATATTCCCGATTTTCTACGGAGAATCAGGTCATACGCCTCATTTTTTCTCCCGGCTGCCTTTGTAGAGCGGAAAGGCGTCAAGGTCACAGGCGATGCCGCCGTTATCGAAAGACCAGCGGCGATCGGCCCTTAAACCGACCTCTTTTAATAGGCTGCGGTTGCCGCTGAAGATAAAGGCTTCATAGCCGGTGGCTGATTTTTTAAGAAAATCACCGAGACGGCGGTAAGTTAGACGAAGTTCTTCAACATCACCTAAGCGGTGGCCATATTCGGGGTTACAGAGTAAAACCCCGCCGCCTTCGGGAATCGGGGTTTCGGCAAAATCGCAGGTTATAAATTCAATCACATCGGCAACTTCAGCCCGAACTGCGTTCTCTTTGGCAACCTTAATCATTGCGGGATCGATATCGGAGGCAATCAGGCGAATTTTCCGATCCGGGCGAGCTTCCCTTGCGGCCGCGGCTCGCATCTCCAAGAGCTCCATATTTTTGAATCCGGCAAGTGATTGAAATGAATACTCCTGCCGCAGCAGGCCCGGAATCCGTTTCTGCGCAATCAGAGCAGCTTCGATTGCCAGGGTACCGCTGCCGCACATCGGATTGATAAAATTTTTCGAGCCGTTCCAGCCGCTTGCCATAATCAGGGCTGCGGCCAGGGTTTCCCGGAGCGGAGCTTTACCGGGATCAAGACGATAGTCACGCTGGGCCAGAGTCGGGCCTGATGTGTCAAGATAGATCTTCACATCGTCCTGCTGCCAGAAAAGATAGAAAACCAGGCGGTCACGCCGGGGGCCGCTGTCGGGGCGGCGGCCGCAAATCCGGCGAATGCGGTCAACAATTGCATCTTTCACGCGCAAATTGGCGAAACGGTTATCACGGATAGTCGGATTATCAACCACTGACGTAACCGAAAAATAGCCGTCCGCCGCTACCATCTCTTCCCAGGCCAGCGGCATCAATTTTTCATAAAGCTGATCCGGATCTGAGGCTTTGAATGAAGCCAGACGCCACAAAACCCGCTGCCCGGTACGCAGATTAAGATTGAGTTTTAGAGCTGACGCAAAATCACCTTTAGTCGTGATTGAGGTTGAACGCTCCTCAATAATCGGCATTTTCAGGGCCCGCAGCTCCCGGGTCAGAAATGGTGCAACCCCGGGCGAGCAGGGTACGACAATATGGTGACGCCCCTCTAAAAGATGCATATTATCAAACCAGAATCTCGGTGCCAACCCCTTCCGGGGTGAAAATTTCGAGCAGAAGGCAATGCGGTGTGCGCCCGTCAATAATATGAGCTTTGCCGACTCCGGCTTCCAAAGCATCAATACAACAACCTATTTTGGGCAGCATTCCCCCTTTAATCGTGCCATCGGCGATCAGGGCTTCAACCTCTTTGCGATTGATACTGCTCAAGAGTTCACCGGCAAGATTACTGACGCCGGGAACATCGGTCAAGAGTACCAGTTTTTCCGCTTTCAGAGCCGAAGCCATCGCCCCGGCAACAAGATCGGCGTTGATATTATAGGTTTCACCGGCAGCATCAACCCCGACTGGAGCAATGACCGGGATAAAACCGGCCTCATCGAGACGATTAAGGATTTCAGGGTTGATATTAGCCACGCGCCCGACCTTGCCGACATCGATAATCTCCGGCGGCTGATCGGCTTTCGGCGTATCGTACATCAGAAGTTTTTCCGCCTGCAGCAGATGGCCATCTTTGCCGCTCAGGCCCACGGCGTTGCCGCCATGCTGATTAATCAGGTTGACAATATTCTTGTTAACCTTACCGACCAGCACCATCTCGACGACATCCATAGTATCCTGATCGGTCACCCGCATCCCCTGAACAAATGAGCTTTCAATCCCCATTCTTTCCAGAACTTTGCCGATCTGCGGGCCGCCGCCATGGACAATTACCGGGTTGATGCCGATAAATTTCAAAAGCGCCACGTCCTTGGCAAAAGACTCCTGCAGAGCCTCGTCAACCATAGCATGGCCGCCGTACTTAATGACTAAAGTTTTGCCGTAAAATTTCCTGATATATGGCAGAGATTCACTTAGAATTTCGGCTTTCTGAAGAATTTTTTCCATAATGTTTTTACCTCGTCTTCTGACTGACTTTACGTTACTGCAAATAGCGTTGAACTTCGCTTCGCCTTCGTAAACGGGGTCACAGCTGGCGGTGCTGACGCACCTTGTACCAGCAATGACCCCAATCTCGTCAGATCGAAGAAAGCAATTGAACATTTAACTCTTACAAAATATAACGGCCTAAGTCTTCGTCTTCGACGACATCGTCAAGTTTGCGTTTGACTTCATCGGCATCGATATTGACGGTCACACCATTCATTTCCGAAGCATTGAATGAGACCTCATCAAGCAGGCACTCTAAGACTGTATGCAGTCGCCGGGCGCCGATATTTTCATGTTTGTCGTTGACAAGACAGGCAATTTCCGCCAGCTGCTCAATCGCGTCGTCACCGATTTTCAGGGTCACACCTTCGGTTTTCATCAACTCAACATACTGCCGGGTCAAGGCATTTTCCGGCTCGGTCAGGATACGGATAAAATCATCTTTATCGAGTGAATCAAGTTCAACCCGGATCGGGAAACGGCCCTGCATTTCCGGGATCAGATCGGAAGGTTTGGTGCCGTGAAAAGCTCCGGCGGCGATAAAAAGAATATGATCGGTTTTAACGATACCATATTTGGTATTGACCGATGAACCTTCAACAATCGGCAAAAGGTCGCGCTGCACGCCTTCACGCGAGACATCGGGAGTCGAGGTACCTTCGCGGGCCACAACCTTGTCAATCTCATCCAGAAAGATGATGCCATTCTGCTCAACCCGGGATTTGGCTTCACCGATCACCTTATCCATATCGACCATCCGCTGGGCTTCGCGCTCGACCAGAATTTCATAGGCTTCGGGTACCGTAACCTTCTTTTTCTTGGTCTGTTTCGGCATCAGGTTTTCAAACATATCCTTGATGTTGATATCCATCT
>JAOZKP010000242.1 GCA_029935295.1 bacterium
GTTAATGCCGATGCCGATAACCTTTGCCCATCGTTTGACCCGGGAGCTTTCACGTGTACGTAAAAATGGGAAACTTGATTTTCTGCGGCCGGACGGAAAATCTCAGGTTACTATCGAGTATGAGAATTTCCTTCCCAAACGGATTGATACAGTAGTGGTTTCGAGTCAGCACACTCCCGAAGTGAGCCACGAACAGCTGAAAGATGCAATCATCGAAGAGGTCATTAAAAAGGTTCTGCCGGCCGATATGATTGATGCCAAGACTACATTTCTGGTTAACCCGACCGGCCGCTTTGTCGTCGGTGGGCCGATGGGTGACTGTGGCCTGACCGGCCGTAAGATCATCGTTGATACCTATGGCGGTAAGGGTGGTCATGGTGGCGGTTGTTTCTCGGGCAAGGACCCGAGCAAGGTTGATCGCAGTGCCTCATATATGGCCCGTTATATTGCGAAAAATATGGTTGCTGCCGGTCTGGCCGCTAAATGCGAAGTTCAACTCGCTTATGCGATCGGGGTGGCCGAACCGATCAGCGTCATGGTCAACAGTTTCGGTACCGGAAAACTGCCGGCAGAGCGTCTTGCCGAACTTGTACGGAAACACTTTCAGCTACGGCCGGCCGGTATCATTGAAAGTCTTGATCTCCTGCGGCCGATTTATCAACAGACTGCCGCCTACGGTCATTTCGGTCGCAATGAACCGGGCTTCTCCTGGGAGAAAACCGACGTAGTTGAAGTTTTGCAGGATGCGTTAAAGTAATAAAAAGGTAGTTAACTGTTCAGCGTGTCATCATAAAGTTATAACAAATGGTTTCGAACATTGCTTCGCCCTCATGAACGGGGTCACACTCCAAGAGTGCTCCTTCGCTACGCTTACAGCGAAGCCAGGGGGTGCTGACGCACCTTGAACCAGCAATGACCCCAATCTTGACAATTTGTGAGAGATTGTTGAATAGTTACAAAGTCAGTTTGTAAAGAACTTGAATTGCAGTGGCAGCTGTGTTAACAAGCTGGCGAATTCATGTGTCGGGTTCTAATCTGTCTCGATGTGGGGACATTGCTTTAGCTTTGTCCCCGTTAAGGGGGGCGAAGCAAAGTTGATAGCTGTTAATAAAAGTTTTAAACTTTAAGATTAGACAAATGGAGAGATGGCCGAGAGGTCGAAGGCGGTAGACTCGAAATCTATTGTGGGCTCCGCGCTCACCCGGGGTTCGAATCCCCGTCTCTCCGCCACAAACAAAAAAACCCATCGTTAGCGATGGGTTTTTTTGTTTGTGAAATAACTGTACAGTCAGAATTTTATCCTGCAAAGACGCAAAGAAAAGCGACCTGATGCTCAGTAAAACAACTGAATAGTCACTGTAAAACTCACCTTGTCTGGTGATATTTAACCATTTATTGGTGTGCAGATGCTCAGGTGCTGAATTTGCGCTCAATTGTCAAGTTTCGCTCCGCCTGACGCCCGACGGGAAACATTCCTGGTCACGAGATATGAGGTGTAGTTAGTGATATTTGTAACTGGCATATAAGTTGCTCTTTTTCCGCAGGGCGATTGTCCTTAATGTGGTAAAAAAGACGTTTTTGATTGATTACTTTCAATTATATATCAGGAGAGAGTTATGAGAAAGTTTAGTGACATTGTTTTTGTAAGTGCAGTACGGACTCCAATGGGGAGTTTCGGTGGGACGATGAAAGATATGCAGGTTTATGATATTGGCTCATTTGCAGCGAAAGCAGCTTTGAAACGTGCTAACGTTGAGGGTGATGATATTGGTGAAGCGATTATCGGTAACTGTCGTCAGGCGGGAAACCATGTAAACCCAGGGCGTACGGTTGCACTGAAAGGCGGTTGTGGTCAGCATACATCCGGAGTGACCCTTAATATGGCGTGTCCGGCCGGTATGAAAGCGGCCTCTTTTGCGGTGTCTCAGATTGCTCTCGGTCAGGCGGATGTTGTTCTTTGCGGTGGGATGGAGTCGATGAGTACGATTCCCTATCTTCTTAAAGGAGCTCGTTTTGGCGGCTTCAAAATGGGAGATCGCAAACTTGAAGATGGTTGGGGCGATAGCTATGATCCGATTGCCAAGGTCAGTATGGGGATGACCGCTGAAAACGTCGGTGAGAAATATGGTATCACTCGTGAAGAGATGGATGAGTACGCAGTTCAGTCTCATCTCCGGGCTCAAGCGGCGGCTGATAACGGTTGGTTTGACAATGAGATTATCCCGGTAACCATTCCCGGGACTCGGAAAAAACCGGAATTTGAATTTGCTGCGGATGAATCGATTAAAGCTAACAGTACAGTTGAAAAACTTGCTAAACTGCGCCCTGCATTCAAAAAAGAGGGTGGTAAGGTGACTGCCGGTAACTCCTGTGGTTTAACTGACGGTTCGGCAATGATGGTTGCTATGACTCGGGAAGAGGCGTCAAAACGTGGCGTTAAACCGCTCTTTTCTATGGTCAATTTTTGCAGCACCGCGGTTGATGGAACTTTTATGGGTGAAGGGCCGGGTGAAGCGATTCCTTTGGTTCTCGATCATGCCGGGATGACATTGGGAGATATCGATCTTTTTGAAATTAATGAAGCCTTTGCCGCTCAGGTTTTAGGTAATGTTGCCAGACTTAAGCTTGATATTACTAAACTCAATATTCACGGTGGTGCTATCGCTTTGGGTCATCCTACCGGTTGTAGTGGAGCCCGTATTATGGTTTCACTCTATAATGCTCTGAATCGCCTTGATAAAGAGTTTGGTGTTGCCTCAATCTGTGGTGGTGGTGGTTCGACTATGGCAGTTATTATTAAACGTGAATCTTAGGAGGCCGCCTGAGAATGCTTTTTTCCTCATCTTGGCGTTATTTTTTGTAGATAATGTCTTGACCTGAGAAAAAATTCTATTCTCAAACAACCCTCTGCAAGTAAAAGGAGTAAGATTATGATCGATTTAAAAGGTAAAGTTGCAATTGTTACCGGCGGTAGCCGGGGAATTGGGGCAGAGATTGCCCGTTTGATGGGCTCTCTCGGAGCCAAAGTTGCGGTCAACTACAATCGCAGTGCCGAACAGGCTGAAGCTCTGGTCGCTGAGATCAAAGAGAAAGGTAGCGATGCACTTGCTTACCAGGCGGATGTTTCAAGCTTGCCCGACGCTGAAGCTCTGGTCACCGCAGCCAAAGAAAAATGGGGTACGGTAGATATCCTGGTGACCTGTGCCGGAATGAACTGGGATGGTACCATCTGGAAGATGACAGCTGAGCAGTGGCAGAAGGTTATCGATGTCGATCTCACCGGAACTTTCAACTACATTCGTTCCTGTGCGCCGATTTTTCGTGAGCAGAAATCTGGTCGAATTATTACTATAACTTCGATTAACGGTCTCCGGGGAAAATTTGGCCAGACCAACTATTCGGCGGCAAAAGGTGGGGTTATCGCTCTAACCAAAGCTGCGGCGAAAGATTTGGGTAAGTATCAGGTTACTTCAAATTCAGTTGCCCCAGGTTTCATCCTGACCGAGATGGGTGAGGCGATGCCGGAAGAGTTTAAGCAGATTGCGATCAACGAAGGGGTTATGAAAAAAGCCGGTCTTCCGATTGATGTTGCCAATGTGGTGGCTTTCCTCGCTTCCGACGCCGGTGGCCATGTGACAGGAGAAGTTATTAAGGTCGACGGCGGTCAGTATATATAGAAGTGTGAAGGGTGAAGTTAGAAGTGTGAAAATTTCACCCTTCACCCTTATAACTTCAAACTTCTAATTACGGAGTAATTTACAATGTCTGATTATAAATTTATTACTTATGAAGAGAAAGATGGGGCGGCTTATCTGACGATTAACCGGCCGCCTTTGAACTGGTTGGATATTGCAACCATGGCCGAGATGAATCTGGCTCTGGATACGGTGCTTGCGGCCGGGCCTGAGCTTAAGGTTCTGGTGATTCAGGCGGCTGGTAATAAAGCCTTTTCGGTGGGTGTCGATGTTGGAGATCACTCGGAAGATAAAGTCGATCTTATGATTGATACTTTTCATGGAATTTTTCGGCGCCTTGACCGGATTGAGATTCCAACAATTGCAGCGGTTACCGGTGCGGTCTTGGGCGGCGGTTGTGAAGTTGCTCTTTTCTGCGATATGATTCTCGCAACTGAGAAGATCAAGATCGGTCAGCCTGAAATTAAGCTGGGCGTTTTCCCGCCGATTGCGGTTGCGGCGCTTCCCAATATTGTCGGCCCGAAAAAAGCTTATGAGATTATCTTGGGCGGTGAAGCTCTGCGTGCCGATGCGGCGTTAGCCTGTGGTTTGGTTAACAAGGTCGTACCGGTTGATGATTTTGCGGCTGAACTGGAAAAATTTGTTAAGATTTTTACTTCCATCAGCGGTTCGGCCCTGCGTTCAACCAAGCGGGCGCTGAAAGCGGCTTCCGGTAAACCTTTCAGTGCGGCATTAGATACCGTCGAAGGCTCTTATCTTAATGACTGCATGCGCAATGTCGATGCCCGTGAAGGGATTAACTCTTTTCTCGAAGAGCGTAAACCAGTCTGGACGAATAAGTAAGTGTGAAGTGTTAACCTATTGTTACAGGAGGAAGATATGTCTGAAGTTCCTGC
>JAOZKP010000243.1:0-2162 GCA_029935295.1 bacterium
GTTCTTACTGGAATGATGCTGTTTGTCGCAGTATTTCTGGTCTTAGGACTGACGGCAATGGCTTTTGCCCATCCGGATATTACATTAAAGGATGCGCAGGGTAATGATATCCTGGATCCCGGCTTTAAGGCTCTGGCCGAAGGCGATGATCCCAATATTAGAGAATTTAACCTGGCACCGGCTTATAGTGCCAAAATGACCTGTGGAACCTGTCATGACGGAGTTACCGACCATGATCCCGATCCGGTTGGGGAAAAGATTCTGTTAAGTTATGACCAGATCGAAAAACACAGCTATCATTTTCAGCAAGGCTCCAATAACCTGGCTGAGTTCAACCCCCTTGGCATGATGCCGTGGGCCCAGAGCCGCGGTATGTTCGGTAAGTGGTGACCGCCTGCAGCTCGCCAGTTGGCGAAACTTTTTACGGACAGCCATGATGATGATGGTGATGGAGCAACTATTTATGATCTTCTTCCTGACGGGACACCGAATCCGGATATGGATGATCTTTATTTTGAGTTGGGCATGGAGCCTTATGATTTTGGTAATGCAACAACCTTTGCAGCCCGGGTCGACCTTTCAGTTCCTGGTTATATAATGGACTGTGCCAAGTGTCATGCCGGGGGTGGCGGGGCTGAATATGTCTCCGCTAAAAACCTTGATGATCGGGTCTCGCTGCGTGATTTCTATACAGCTGATGCTTTTGATCACCTGACTACTGCCGATGGTGTCACTCCACAGCCAGCAAAAACCTATACAAATGCAAACTATACTGCTTTTAATTACTTTATCGATATCTTTGATGTCGACGGTAACGGTGATAAAAATGAAGTAAAGGAGATGGATTGGCGCGAAACCGGTGTACTCGAAGTTGATTGTCTCATGTGTCATTTGAGCAATTATGACTTTAACGGCCGTCATCATATGGTTGAGTCTGCCCGCGTCGATGCTTCCCGCGTTGTTGGGGCCGGACTTGGTGATTATAATCGTGATGTCACATGGGCTGCTGGATCGACCGCAACCCCGGCTGATTATGGTACGCAAGTTTTCTATAACAGTAGTAATGGTATGCTGGCCAGTGCTGGTCCAGGAGAGCCTCTGAAGCTTTCCAGTTCGATGCTGACCCGGATTAACTATCGCCCTGAAACCAAAAACTGTAATTTCTGTCACTTCAACACCGATCTTGACGGCGACGGCGATATCGATACCGATCCGGCCGGAACCATGGCCGATAGTTTTGGTGCCAGCGACTGGAAAAAACGTGGTGATGTCTGGATGGGTGATGCAACCCATGATGTTCATACGGTTTTAGGTTGTCTTGGTTGTCATGAACAAAAAGATGGTAGTTTTGTCGGGATCGACGGTAACCCCATGAGTCCTGCCAATGGTCTTTGTGACCCGGCTAAGGGCGATGTTCCTTACAGTACCCTTTGGGATGCCAATGATAACACTATGAAAACCTGTGCCGATTGTCATCTGCGGGCAGCGCTTGAAAGAAATCCGGTTGACGTGGTTGATAACGCTACCGGCTTGCCCAACGCTGATGAAAATGATCCCAATTTCCCTGGTGACGGCAATCAGGATCTCGATGAGTTTGGTTCTCTGGTTTGGGAGTTCTTAGACAGTCGTGATTATGGCGCTCCCGATCCCAGTGCTGCGCATCAACGGGCCGGTTTGAGCTCAATGATCTGTCAAACTGAGGGTGACGGTGTTAAAAATGCCACTCATCTTGATGTAATCCATTGTACCACCTGTCATGTTCGTAAAATTGCTGATGCTGAGTGGAATACGGCGGCTGCTATCATAGATGCCAGTGGTCACGATGCCCACGGCCATCTTAAAGATTTTAAAAACAATTATGTCAACCGGAAAATGTACGATCCGGCGACCGAAAAGACCAATCTTACTTATGCCTGGTGGCGCGATAAGATCTATCCCGCTAACCTCTCGACAACCCTCTACTGGGCTGATATGAACCCCGGTATTGATATTAATGGTGACGGTCATACTGGCATGACTGCAGCTGGCGCCCAAGGTCTTGATGCAGTGTTGCCGACTGATGTTCTCGCTATTAATGAATCCATGGGTTGGCATAGTTTGACTTCAGATGAGCTGGGTGATGTATCCCCGACAGATATTCAAGACCGTATAAATGCTATTAC
>JAOZKP010000243.1:2262-4588 GCA_029935295.1 bacterium
ATGAGCTGGGTGATGTATCCCCGACAGATATTCAAGACCGTATAAATGCTATTACAGCTTATTTTGATGTCAGAAATGGGGTTGATCCAATGAACCCTGATCCCATGGTTCACCCTTGGATCAGGCTTGGGATCGTGGTTGTTCCTTTCCGCATCGATCACAACATTGGCCCGGCTGCCAAAGCTTTGGGCAGTAACGGTTGTATCGACTGTCATAATCCCAACCCCGGTGAAGGAATGTTCAGTAGTATGTATCGGCTCCAGGGTGATAACATGATCAATCTGGAAGCTAATATTCCGGATATGAATCCGGCCAGCCCTTTCTACGGGTATCCGACTCAGATCATGCCCTTCGGTATGAATCCGGCTAATATGTCTAACGGTAGTGGCTTGCCGCCGATGAATGATTTCCCCTGGTTCGTTATCGATCGTGATGGTGAAGAGATTTGGGCCAGTGTTTTCTCGCTGCCGACCGGTCCGACGCCGACAATGCAGCTGCGTGATATGCAGACCAGTGAGCTGCTCTACAACCCCAATGTTACATATACACCGATCGATGGGGCTCCAGTTGCAGACCGCAACGCCTGGGTAAGTTATCTTGATAACATCAATCCGGCGGTTTACGCAGTTGCTCCGACAAGCTCCTTTGAAATCGATATAGATCAAGGTGGTTCGACGGCTCCGGTTGCTGTCTCTGTGGATGTGCCGGTTGCGGTTGCCATTCCGGTAACTACAATTGAGAAGGAGACTACGGTTGATCTGCTGGCTGACGCTTCGGCGGCCGAAGGTTCTCTCTATTTTTGGAGTGTCAATGATAAGCCGGCTGATCCGGCATTGCCGCTGATTGGTGAAACCTTGACTTATGCCTTTGATATTCCCGGAACCTGGCGGGTAATGCTGACCGTGATTGGCCCTGAGGGTGATCTTGTCCAGTCGGTTACAAGGGTTGAGGTTGCCCGCAATCTGGCAGCAACTACGGCTCTGGTTTCCGGTACCGCTTCCGGCAGTGCCTCGGCAACTATTGATCTCAGTAATATTCCGGCGCATGATCAACTCTACTACTTCTTTGGCGACGGGACCCGGTTGAGTGTTGTTGATGGTGACGGTACGACGGCTGGTGGAACTAACCAAGTAGTGCGTGACTATCGTCGGCGTTCAACCTTTCTGAAGTACTTTGATCCAGATTCAGGTATCAACTTCGCTTCAGAAGCAGCCTATACTGCATACTATGCGCTGCCTGAGAATGATGACACTGGTCACGATGCTAACCAGGTCTACCAGTATGTCTATAAGGCTTCAGTTCAGGTTAAAAATGACGGAGCCATGGTTGAAGTTATCAATTTCGATGTGATTATTCTGCAATAACTTTTCTCCCTAACGCCGGGTGCGAACCCGGTGCCTGCCGACTAAAAAAGCCGGGGCTCTCCGCCCCGGCTTTTTTATGCTGGGCAAATGACCCGCTCCTTTTGCTGAGTTGGATGGGTTATTTGCCCCTGTTTTGCGAACCTAAAAGGGCTTTTGCCTGATTTTTTATTAACAATATAGTTTATCCTTTGTTTGGTTGATATGATTTTAATTGTGATTACAATGGTTTATCACCAACCATGATTATCCTACTGTTTTGCTTATGTAAGGGTTCAGATCTTGCTTGGTTAATTTAATGATCTGTTTTTTGTCTACTGGAATTTCGCGATTGGTGCGCTGTTTATGCTTTTAAGGGGTAAGGTATGAAATTTTGTCGGAAGCGTTTTGTTTTCATAACTATTTTGTTCAGCTTTTTGTTGATTTTTTCATTCCCAGCCTGGGCAGATCATCCGCAGGATGGAAATCATGACATACTTGAAACGCCGGCAGATTGTGTCGGTTGTCATAAATTGTCCGTGGCGGAAGAACACAAAGATAGGCTGGGGGTAGATAATCATCCCCTATGCGCCTATTGCCATTACAATCCTGCTTATCCCTATTCTGATCCCGATCCCGATCTGGCAGTAGCAGTTACATTTGGTCGACGTAACACCAACCCCCGAGGTTATATCGAGCCGGTTTACTGTGCCTATTGTCATGTGACCGAAAATCGTTCAACCCATATCCATGCGGGCGAACATGATCATGTATTAGTGCCATCTGCTTGTCAGAGTTGCCATGGTAATAATCTGAAAGAAGTTCACATAGATCCGGATAAAAATCTTCCTCGAGATGAAGATCTTCCACCGATGGGATCAACGAATGCTTCTCGAGCAATATATTACGCGGCCTATGCGGCCGGCCTAGCGGACTTGAAACTGGCCTGTTACAACTGTCACGGCGAAACCGTGATTGGTACAAGT
>JAOZKP010000042.1 GCA_029935295.1 bacterium
TCGAGCATTATTTAGAAAAAATAACGAAGAGCTGGGGGAAAAGAGCATTCTCGGATAGCCTCCTGGTGTAGGATCAGGCTAATTTCTTGACAATTGCGTTTTTTATGTTATATACAATTGCATATATGCTTAATTGTTTAATCGTTACTTTAGGGTGAGATAGAAAAAAGGCACTTACGATTATGGTTGATTTTGAGCAAAGTAAAATTCGGAAAAATGATTTGGTAGCTCTGCACGCCTCTTTCTGCACCATCTTCTCGTCACCGACCAGATTGAAAATTATGGATCTTCTTGGTGAAAGTGAGATGTCTGTCGGAGCTCTGGCCGAGCAGCTTGAAGTTTCAATGGCGAATGTTTCACAGCATCTGCGGCTGATGCGGGATCAGGGGGCACTGCAATTTCGACGTGACGGTAAGACGGTCTATTACCGGGTGGCAAATCAGAAATTTTTTGAGGGGATTATGAAGGTACGTGAGGGCTTACTTGAGGAGCTGCACAATAAAGGAGGGTTGGGCTGATGCAAAAACGATATTTAATGGTGTTGTTTGCCGCTCTTTTGGCACTGATCGGCAGTTTGCCGGGAACAGTGCCGGCTGAAGAGATATCTGCGAATGTTGTCCTGACATCACTGTCCACGGCTGATCACAGTCGTTTTCAGGAGCTTGATCGTCAGTTTGTTTCTGGACCGGAGGTGACTAAGGCTTGTCTCAAATGTCATAATCTGGCCGCTTCCCAGTTTCATGATACGATCCACTGGACCTGGAATGGGCGAAAAACTGATAATAAGGGTGAAGGTAAGGTCAAAACCCTCAATAATTTCTGAATTTCCCCCCAATCAAACTGGTGCAGGTGCACCAGCTGTCATGCAGGTTATGGTTGGAAAGAGAAGAGTTTTGATTTTACGTCTCAGGAACGGGTTGATTGTCTGATTTGTCATGATACCACTAAGAACTATCGTAAATTTCCCAGCGCCTGCGGCGACCCCGCTTATAAGGAAAGGAAATTCGGTAAAAAGGTTTTCCCGGCAGTCGATCTGCGCGAAGTTGCCCGCAAGGTTGGCAAAACCAGTCGTACAACCTGCGGCCGTTGTCATTTTTATGGCGGTGGCGGAGACGGGGTTAAACACGGAGATCTTGATTCCTCACTTTTAAAGGCGAGTAAAGACCTTGATGTGCACATGGATGTTAAGGGGTTAAACTACTCCTGCAGTACCTGCCATGTTACTAAAACCCATAAAATATCCGGGCGTTATTATTCCCGGCCGGCCCCTAACAAGCATCAATTTGCTCTGCCGGCAGATGATGGAGAACGCTTGGCCTGTGAATCCTGCCATGGCCCAGTGCCGCACAAGAAAAATGAAATTTTGAACCACCATACTGACAAGGTTGCCTGTCAGAGTTGCCATGTCCCGCGCTATGCCCGTGGCGGGGTGTTTACCAAAGTCGGTTGGGACTGGAGCAGCGCCGGCAAGTTTACTGCTGATGGCAAAGCGATTGTTAAAAAAGATAAATCCGGCAATCTGATTTATCATAGTAAAAAAGGTGATATGCGCTGGGCTGAAAATGTGGTGCCGGAATATTTCTGGTATAACGGTGGCATGAGTTACCTGCGCGAAGGTGATAAAATTCAGTCGTCAACTCGGCCCTTGGAGCTTAATGCTCTAAAAGGTGATTATGCAGACAAAGATGCCCGTATTTTTCCGTTTAAGGTTATGCGCGGCAATCAGCCTTTTGATCCGGTTGAACTTACTCTGCTGGCGCCATATCTTTTCGGTAAGAAGGGCACCGGAGCCTACTGGGTAGATTACGACTGGGTTAAGGCTTGTGATATCGGCATGCGTGAGGCCGGTCTGCCTTTCAGCGGTAAAGTCGATTTTATTGAAACTGCAATGTATTGGCCGATAACCCATATGGTCGCCCCGAAAGAGAAATCGGTAAAGTGTGAGGAGTGTCATCGCCGGAGTGATGGCCGCCTGGAAAATTTAAAAGGTTTTTATCTGCCCGGGCGTGATCGATGGCAGTTTCTTGATAATTTGGGATGGGTGTTGCTGGGCCTGACAATCCTGGCTCTGCTGCTGCATGCCGGTCTGCGTTTTGTCAGCTCCTCCCGCCGAGAAGATGGAGGTAAGTCATGAAAGTAAAAATTCATCTTTATACCCGTTTTGAACGTTTCTGGCACTGGTTTCAGGCCTTTCTGATTATATTTCTGATGGTTACCGGCTTTGAAGTTCATGGCAGCCTCAGACTGTTTGGTTATGATGATGCCTGTAACTTGCATAATCTTGCCGGCTGGACTCTGTTGATTCTCACGGCATTTGCGATATTCTGGCACTTGACTACTGGACAGTGGCGTAATTATCAGCCGACTTTCTGTAACCTGAAAAAAATCGGTAATTATTATCTCTGTGGGATGATGCGGGGCGAATCGCATCCATTTCATAAAACTCCAGAGCGCAAGCTTAATCCCCTGCAGGCGCTTTCATATCTTTTTTTAAAGGTAGTAATGCTGCCGCTGCAGTTGATTTCAGGGCTTCTCTATTATTACTATAATGATTGGGTCAGTTGGGGGTTGGCCACGCGACTTGACGGAGTTGCGCTGCTGCATACGGCGATGGCTTTTGTTTTACTTCTCTTTTTGGTCGTTCATATCTATCTGACCACCACCGGTGGCAGTTTGGTTTCTTATACGTTGGCGATGATCACCGGTTGGGAAGAGATAGAGGAGAATGTTTGAAGTTGAATATTTGAAAAAGCGGTCTATTCGCCGATTGATTTAGCTGCTTCATAATGATATAAAGCCTCCTTGTCGAATTGAAAAAGAGATTATTTTTGTACAATTTTAAATAAGTTACTTTTAAATTTTGGAGGTTGTAAGGCGGATGTCTGTGAATCTGGAAGAAAAATGTATTAATACGATCCGTTTTCTGGCGGTCGATATGGTCGATAAGGCAAATTCCGGGCATCCGGGAATGCCGATGGGGGCGGCGGCGATGGCACATACCCTCTGGAGCCGTTTTCTGAAACAGAATCCGGAAAATCCAACCTGGCCTGACCGCGATCGTTTTATTCTCTCTGCCGGGCACGGTTCGGCTCTGCTCTATGCGTTGCTTCATTTGAGCGGTTTTGAACTGACCCTGGAAGATCTTAAAAATTTTCGTCAGAAAAACAGCTTGACTCCGGGACATCCTGAATATCGTCATACCCCGGGTGTAGAAACTACAACCGGGCCTCTTGGTCAGGGACTGGCGACCGGGGTCGGTATGGCGATGGCTGAGAGATCACTGGCGGCAGCTTTTAATCGCCCCGGCTTTAATGTGGTTGATCATTTTACTTTTGGCATTGTCGGTGACGGCGATCTGATGGAGGGGCTTTCCCATGAAGCCGCTTCTTTGGCTGGAAACCTGAAATTGGGTAAGCTGATTTTTCTTTATGATGACAATCATATTTCAATCGAAGGTGATACTGAAATAACTTTTACTGAAGATCGGGCCGCTCGTTTCCGGGCCTACGGCTGGCAGGTACTTGAGGTTGCGGATGGTAACGATTGTGTCGCAATTGCCGAGGCTCTTGCCAGTGCCCGGGAAGATCTCGAACATCCAACCCTGATTGCGGTGCGTACCCACATCGGCTTTGGTAGCCCGGCACAGCAGGATAGTGCCGGTGCACACGGTGCTCCTTTAGGCGCGGCCGAGACGGTGAATGCCAAAAACAACCTCGGCTTTCCCTCAGACGACAGCTTTCTTGTAGAAGATGATGTTTATGCTGTCTATCAGGAAGTAAAAGAGGCCGGCTCAAAAAGTGACGCCCAGTGGGCGAAGATGATGGTTGCCTATAAAGCCCAGTTTCCGGAACTTATGGCTGAATGGGAACGGCGTCTGGCGGGTGAACTGCCACTGGACTGGGAGAAATCCCTGCCCCTGTTTCCGGTTGATGAGAAAGGTGTGGCCACTCGCTCAGTTTCAGGAAAAATGATCAATCTGTTAGCTGGTCTTTTACCGGAGTTGCTGGGCGGTTCAGCTGATCTTGGTCCTTCCAATAAAACTTTAATCGATGCGGCTGAAGATTTTGTGGCTCCCGGTTTTGCCGGACGCAATATCCATTTCGGAGTGCGCGAACATGCGATGGGCGCAATTCTTAATGGTCTGGCATTGCATAGAGGTCTGCGGGTTTTCGGTGGGACATTTCTGGTTTTCTGCGACTATATGAAACCGGCCATTCGTCTGGCGGCGATGATGGGACTGCCGGTAATTTATGTTTTTACCCATGACAGTATCGGTGTCGGTGAAGATGGGCCAACCCATCAGCCGATTGAACATCTTGCCAGTTTGCGGGTAATTCCCAATCTCAATGTTATGCGGCCGGCCGATGCCAACGAGACGGTTGCGGCCTGGGCCGAAGCTTTGAAACGTCAGGATGGTCCGACAGCACTTATTCTGACCCGGCAAAATGTACCAACTTTATCGGCTGTGGTTGATAGCGCCGTTCGAAATGTGCATCGGGGGGCTTATGTTGTCGGTGAAGATCTGCGTGATGCCGATTTGACTCTGATTGCTACGGGGTCGGAGTTGTCGCTTGCAGTCAGAGCGGCAGAGATGCTTAAATCCAGCGGCATCAGCACCCGGGTTGTGAGTATGCCTTGCTGGGCCATGTTTGACCGTCAGTCAAAGGCTTATCGCAACCAGGTTCTGCCTCCCGGCGGTCGGCGACTGGCGATTGAAGCTGGTGCTTCAATGGGGTGGCATCGCTACCTCGGAGATAAAGGTGATATTATTGCCATTGATCACTATGGTGCTTCAGCGCCGGCACCTGAGTTGTTCGAGGATTTTAAGATTACCGCAGGAGAGATCGTGCGTCGGGCTCAGGCACTGTGCCGGGGATAGGTTTTAAGATGAAATCTTTGGATTTACATTTAAATGATATGATTATCAATGCCGGATCGGGCTTGTCAGCTTGGCAGGAGCGTCTAACGGTTTGGGGTGATGTAAATCTCGGGGAGCGGATCTGGCAGCGGGATGGTCGGGTCTGGGATGAGACCCTGGCACCCGGGGCTCAGGTTCAGGAACTGACAAACCGGCTTGACTGGCTCGAGTTGCCGGAAACGATGGCCGGTTCAGTTGTTGAGATTAACTCTTTTACTGATGAAGTTATTGCGGCCGGTTTCAGCCGGGTAGTGGTTCTCGGAATGGGGGGGAGCAGTCTTATTGCCGAAGTCTGGGCTGAGATTTTTTCCGTCAAGCCGGGTTTCCTGTCGGTTACAATTCTTGACAGCACCCACCCTTTAAGTGTTTCTCGAATTGCGGTATCCGGTGAGCTTGCAACCACACTTTTTCTGGTGGCAAGTAAGTCGGGCGGGACGCTTGAGACCCTCTCTTTTTTTAACTATTTCTATCATCAAATCTCCGAGATTAAAGATAATCCCGGAGATAATTTCGTTGCCTTAACTGATCCGGGATCAAAGTTAGAGGCGCTGGCGTTTGAAAAAGGTTTTCGTAAGGTTTTCTCAACCCCGGCTGCGGTCGGGGGGCGTTTTTCAGCGCTGACTTTTTTCGGCCTGCTCCCGGCAGCCATGCAGGGGGTGTCGATTGTGGATATTTTACAATCGGCTCAAAATATATCTAAAGCCTGTGCCGCAGATATTCCTGCAATCCAAAATCCAGCACTTAAGCTGGGCGGTTTTTTGGGTGAGATGGTGCTTGCCGGACGGGATAAACTGATTCTGGTTTTATCTCCGTCATTAAGGCCGTTTGCAGTCTGGATTGAACAGCTTGTCGCCGAAAGTACCGGAAAATCCGGATTTGGACTGGTGCCGGTTATTGTTAATGAGAGTGATGACCTGCCGTTGCGTGACCATAATGATTGTGTTACTCAGGACTCTGTATATCTCTTCCTGCAGCTTGAGAATGATGACAATACAGTTTTTGATCAGTTTTTGACTAAGATTCAGAATCTGCGAGAACCCCTCGTCTTAATTAAATTGGCCGATAAAGTAGGAATTGGGCAAGAGATATGGCGCTTCGAGATGGCAACTGCCGCAATCGGTGCCGTTCTCAAGATCAATCCTTTCGATCAGCCCGATGTTGAAGCAGCTAAAATTGGTGCTCGCCAGGCAATGGCGGCTTGGCAGGAAAACGGTAAATTACCGGAACCTGAAAGGCTGGTTGACGGGGATAATCTCAAAATCAGTGGCAGTCACCATTTTGGTGAGGTTAATGGTCTTGACAGTGCTCTTTCAAGCTTCGTTGAGAAGGTGCAGCCCGGTGACTATATTGCAGTTATGGTCTATCTGCCGCAGACGGAATCTTTGGTACAGGTTCTGCAAAATTTACGTATGATATTACAATCTCGCTGTCAGGTGCCGGTAACTTTAGGTTTCGGCCCGCGTTTCTTGCATTCGACCGGTCAGCTGCATAAGGGTGACGGCAATCACGGTCTCTTTTTGCAGATAAACGGCAATTTGAGAAAAGATTTGCAACTTCCCGGCAGTGATTATAGTTTTGCCACTTTGATTGCCGCTCAGGCTCAGGGTGATTATGAGGCTCTGTTGAGTCGCGGGCGCCGGATCTTGGCGCTTGACTGGAAGTCAACTGAAGTTGAGTCAGAGCTGGCGTCCATCGTCGAGAAGCTTAAAAGTAGTTAAAATGTATGGTTGATAAATATATTCTTGCGGCTGATATTGGGGCGACTAAAACCGATATCGGCCTTTTTTGCGCGTTGGACGGGAATCTGCAACGAGTTGTTGTGCAGAGATTTGCCAGTTGCGGCGAGGTTGAATTTTTACATCGGGTGAAAGATTTTCTGGCGGCCCAATTGTCTTCAGGGATTTTGCGTGCAGCTTGTTTTGGTGTCGCGGGGCCGGTGGTCGCGGGTCGGGTTGAGGCGACCAATTTAGGTCTTAAGCTTGATGAGAAGAGTTTGCGCAAAGAGTTGAGTTGCCCGCAGCTTTTTCTGGTTAATGATCTTTTTGCGACAGCAGCGGCAATCCCAACCCTTGAGAGCCGTGATTTTGCGATACTTCAAATTGGGGATGATACTAACATTAATTCCGGTAGTCCGGTAGCAATTATGGCCCCGGGAACCGGTCTGGGGATGGCGTTCCTGCTTGGGGGTGAAAAACTGAATATTTTGGCCTCAGAAGGTGGTCATGCCGATTTTGCACCTCGGGATGAGGCTGAAGTCGAGTTGTGGCGTTACCTGAAAAAAAGATTTGGCCGGGTCAGTTGTGAGCGCCTGCTTTCCGGACCGGGGCTGGTAAATATCTTTGACTGGCTTAAAAACAGGGAAGCTGCAGGTGGTTCGAACAGAGTCGATATTTCAGGATTGTCACATACGGAACTTGGCGGGGCTGAGGTAGTGGCGGCGGCAGCTGCCGGAGACAGGGTTGCGCTTGCGGCGATATCATATTTTACGGCAATATTGGGTGGTGTCGCTGGTGATCTGGTGCTTTCCGGCATGGCTGCCGGCGGGCTCTGTCTGGCCGGCGGAATTCCGGCAAAAATTATCAATTATCTTCGTCAAGGTCAATTTATAAATGCCTTTAATGCAAAAGGCCGGATGTCAAGCTGGATCAAACAGGTGCCGGTTAAAGTGGTGCTTAATCAGGAGACAGCATTGCTCGGTGCGGCCTGGATTGCATTAGACCGCAGTGCTAATCAGCAGAAGTTCCGAGATCTTTAGCAATTACCTCTTCAATAAATTCCAGCATTGTCTTGCCATCTTTGTAAGGTACTTTGAGGTTGGCGTGCATTTTGTCGGAACCGATTAGCTCTTCTTCATTGCCGATAAGAGCCCAGCCATTGTCTCTGTAAGTTAATACCAGCTTCTCTTCCATCATGTAACGCTTTACTTGATCTGACATGAATTGCCTCTTTTTGTTTGATTGTGTGTGAAAAGAGGGAGATGGGTATTATTTATACCCATCTCCCTCTTTCTATTTTTTCAGTTAAAAAATGAAGTGGGATCTATTCGTATACACCAGCTCCGAAAGAGGCTTTTTGCCCTTTAGTGTAGTGTATGTAACTAGCTTTTTTACTCGGTTTCTTTTCGCCCGGTTTCGGCCACATGTAGCTGACCCAGCCTTCACCAGAATCAGATTTGGCGATGTTTAAGAATTCTACAAAAATCATAACTCCGTTAATATCTTTTAACCCCATAAGGTCTTTGCCGACCAGTCCGGGTTTCATCGGGTGAGCTAGGGTACCACCGGTTACAGGATCCAGAGCAAATACGTAAGTGTCTTTCCAAACAAAGGGACCAGTTTTGTCGGCGACGGCTTTAAGAGTGGCATCAAGGCCTTTTTCCGCAACCATTGCCGCAGCTTTTTTACACATAGTAATACATTCATCTTTAGTTGCGTGTTCGGAAGCAAAAGCGAATCCGCTGAAAGCGACAACTGAACAAATTAAAAGGGCTGCAATAATAATCTTCTTCATAATTTTCCTCATTTCGAAGTTGTGAATAGTTTTGATACCGACTTTAGTCTTAATAAATCAGTTCATCTTATTACCTTGAAAATACTTCACCTCCTTATTTATTGGATTTTAAACTGTTTTACAATCTTACCCAGTTGGCCGGCAAGCGCACTCAAATCATCTGATTGAGAATTAACCTGGGTGCTGCTGTCATTAAGTTCCTGAGTTGATGATGTGACTTCAGATATCTCTGTCGCAATATCGGCGGCCACCGTTGATGTTTGACCGATGTTGTCATTGACTTCGTTTAAGTTCTCTGAGACTCCAACAATGCTATCGGCAATTTCCCGCGTAGTTGCTGATTGCTCTTCGATTGCCGCTGCGATAGTTGCAACAATTTCGTTTATTTCATTAACTTTTATGGTGACAGTCTCAATCTCATCAACTGTACCTTTTGTCGATCTTTGGATACCTTCAACTTTGCTCTGAATTTCACCGGCAGCATTAGCAGTCTGTTGCGCCAGCTCTTTGATCTCGTTGGCAACAACGGCGAACCCTTTGCCGGCTTCACCCGCTCGGGCAGCTTCGATGGTCGCGTTTAAGGCGAGCAGGTTGACTTGTGAAGAGATCGAAGTGATTGTTTCAATGACTTTACCGATTTCCATAGCCGCGCTACCAAGTTCATTGACTTGTTGGTTGGCGTTATTAGTTTGCTCGACTGATTCAACTGTGATCGTTCGCGCTTTCGCCGTATTGTCAGCAATTTCATTGATTACAGCAGTCATCTCCTGAATTGAAGTTGCTGTGATATTGACATTGCTGGTTGCCTGTTCACAGGTTTCCGCAATGTTGCTGGTATTGCTGTTCATTTCTTCGGCAGCGGTCGCTACATTGCCAGCTTTACTTAAAACCTGTTCTGCTCCGTTCGACATTCCGGTTGAGAGATCAGAGAGGTTGCTTGCAGCACTGTTAAGCTGGTTAACTTGAGTTGAAATGTCAATAATAATGGTTTGAACTTTGCCAATGAACTGGTTAAACCAGTGGGCGAGTTCGCCGATTTCATCTTTACTTTTAATCTCTAAACGGCTGGTTAAATCCCCTTCTCCTTCAGCAATGTCCCGGAGCATTGTTACCGTATTTTTGATCGGTCTAACAATTGCGATGATTATCATAGTGCCGAGTAACAGCATTGCTGCAAGACCTATCAAAGCAATAATAATCCCAGTCATCCGTGCACTTTTGTTACTGTTTTCAATACTTTTTATAGATACTGAAACAATTTCTTTGGCGGCAGTCTGAATCTGGACACCGTTAGTGCTGAGGTTTGTCAGAAGTTTATTATTTTTGTTCCAGAGTTTAAAAATTAGTTCTTCTTTTGTTTTATTGCTGACGATAAGAGAGGATATTTTTTTCCAGGCCTGATTATGTTCGTTGTCTTTGAGAATATCTAAGATAACATCGATGTCGTGGAACATCTTTTTAAGTTTGGCTGTAAGTTCCTGTGTACGATTTAGGTATGTTTTGCTGTCTCCGGAGGATAGCAAACCTAAAAAGACGATGGTTTTAGATTCGTTAAAGGTAGCCATATCCTTCATCTGCCCTTTGAAAAGTAGTTCTTGCGATGTGATTTCCTCACCTTCCATTAAGAGCATTGACTGTTTCCCGTCGATTTGTCCGACGCTTTGATTAAGTTGTTTGATGATATTATCGTCAGTTGTCTTGAGTTCGCCCTTGTATTTATTGAGTGAAGTTAAATTTTTTGATGTTTCAGCAAAAAGTGAGGCATGTTCTTTGGTGAGGGCGGTGATCTCTTGAATGGCGCCCAGGATTTTATTATCAGAGGTAGCTTTTTTGATATCTTCCAGCGTGCCCTGCATTTTTTGATTAAGCTCATCTATTGCTGAGAGCTGGTTTTTGTCACCATTGGCAATAAAGCGCTCTTCCAGCATTACCATTTCCATGATATTTCCGGCGATTTCTCGACTGTCGCGCTCAACCCTAATATTTTGATTCTTTTTTTGATCAAAGACAAAATTTGTGATTGTGATTATGGCCATCCCGGCAATGCCGAGAAGCATCAGTGTAATAATTTTAGCACGAATATTTGTAAAGATTGAAGTTTTCATGACATGAGACTCCTATTATCCTTTGGAAAAATGTTTGATTGTTGCTCTGGTTGAAGTTGGCAAGTTATCTGTTTTTTTCTTTTCAAGCACTAACTTATTTAAAGCTTAGTGTCAATATGGATTATCACTAGCATGTTTAAATGTGGACGTCAATCATCACTATCACTCATTAAAATTAATATTTTTCAGTGGTATCAAAATATAGTTGAATATGCACTCTTCTCTTTTTACTCTATAATGAGATCATTCCAGTCGATTTATTAGTTGTAAATAACAATGGTTTATTTGTCTGTTTGTTGTGTTGTTTACTTTATCTTGACACATAGATGCTTATTGACGTAGAGATAATAGAGTAGGTTGTTTTACCCTTTTCGTAAATCCATAAATACATTTGTAAGTTAGAGGACTAGTTACTTTTGATCAAAAGGTTGAGGATTATAAGCTATTTCAGAGTTATATCGTTCTTGTTGCTTTTGTTTACTCTTTTTGTGGGTGATAGCGCTTGGGGAGTAAACTCTGTTGATTCGCAAAAGTCGAAAACACCTTTTGCGTTTGATGATGATATCGCTGAGATTCGCACAAAAATAGCTGCTAATAGTTATGACTTCAAAGTCTCAAGTAACTGGGTGGTACAGCTTTCGCAAAATTTGCGGGAGGGAATGCGCTTCCGTCGTTATCCTGGGTCGGTGATTCGTCGTCTGAGGGAGAGAAAGTTGTCAGATTCCCTGGGATCTCTTCTTGGTCAGCCTCTACCTTCAAGTTTTGATCTTCGGAATGTTGGTTCGGGCCGCAGTTATATCGGTCCGGTACGGCAGCAGGGGAGCTGCGGTGCCTGTTATGCTTTTGGAGCCTGTGCTGCTGCGGAAGGAGCCTATAATCTGGCGACCGGGAGTTGTGATCAGAATTGTGTTGATTTTTCCGAAGCTTTCATCGCTTTCTGCCTTGATCCTTTTTATACCGGTTTTGATGGCTGCCGGGGGTCTGATTATGAGTATGAAGAACTCGAAGCTTTGGTCAAATATGGAGTCTGTTATGAAAAACAGCTACCCTATAATCCTGCACACAGGAGTTGTACGTCAGGATTAGATATGCCGACAGTGCATTTTACCTCATGGCACCGTCTGCCCTGCAATGATGTGCTCGCAATTAAGGCCGCAATTTACCATTTCGGGGTTGTCGATGTTGCGGTTGCCACCAATTCCGCTTTCGATGCTTATGCCAGCGGTATCTATGAAGATACCAAGACTGATTGTATTGATCCTGGAAGTGGGGTTTGTTACTATGCACCGACAGATCATGTTGCGGCATTAGTAGGTTGGGATGATAATGGTGGTGATGGCTATTGGATCTTACGCAACTCCTGGGGGAGTGAGTGGGGAGAGGCCGGTTATATGAGAATTAAATATAACTCCGCGCATGTTGCCTGTGCCGCCTGCTATTTAACATTTACTCCGAAAAAGCCGCTGTTGCCTCAGCCGCGGCCGGTAAGTGTTGTCACTCCGTGGTTGAAATTGCTGCTGGATGATTAGTGCATTACAGGTTTTTCCTGCGTTGGTTTTTCAAATTATAATATGGCAATAAAAGTTTTGTCTTTGAATGGTTTTCGGGTTGGGGAGGAAAAGAGTGATGTCTAGAGGGAGATGTTTTTCTCGAGTTAATACGGTTGGTTTTTTGTTGATCGGGATGTTGATGTTAATATTTCAGGGGATTGCATTTGCGGAAACGAGCTGGTTTACCTGTAAGGTTGAGTTGGCAGGCCCGGGAAAAGATTATAGTTCCGTTGCGTTGACTGATCAATCTGAGACTCCGGTTTTTACCGGTAAATGGTTTACTTTGCCGGCTGACAAATCCCGCGAGATGCTGGCGGTTGCGCTGGTGGCAATCAACACCAACAAGCAGGTTGTGGTTGTGGTTGACCCCGATGCCGGAGCCTATCCTGAGATTTCGGATATCTATTTACTGGCCGGACAGTAAATTTACTCTTTTCAGCCGTTTTTGTAGGCTACCCTTAAACCACCCCAGTGGCGGCCCTGAACCATTATCGGGGCTGAAATATCCTTCATCATGGCGAAGTTGCCGCCGCCCATATCCCGGCGATAGGCCTGCAGGAGGAAATCTTCCTGGTTGCGGCCGGCGGCAAGTCCGACGCGATCATTAAACATGCGTTTATTGCGGCAGTTGGCAGCATTCCAGGCCGGATCATTGGCTCGTTGCGGTTGCGAGTATTTGCGGTTGTGAACCGGTAGATAGCCATTGCTATCGACTGCAACAACAAAAACCAGGGCCGGGATTTTTTCGAGCAGGGCCTCTTGAAACTTAGGTAAAAGTGATTCTAGAAAACTGGTGGCGCGGGTTGAAAACTGCTGTGGGTCAGTGCCCGGAATTTCTTTGTAATCCTGATCGAAAAGATCCTGGAGATGAACGCGGTTACTGTTGATTGCTTCCTCCAGGTTTTGGCTGATAGTTGCAGCAGCCTGTTTTACTTCAAGAATAAAGTGGCTGTCGGCAGTATCAACTCCGAGTTGATTGGTAGCGTGGATCAAGCCTTCGCCGAAATCGCGCAGACGATTTAATTGCTCTCGTGATGAATTGATGTTTGCACGTGAATTTTCGATACTCTGATCCAGACTGCTGAGTCCTTCAGTTACCAGCACCACGCTTTCAGTGATACCTTGAGTGCTGTTGCCAATCTCACCAAGTTCAGTGTTAACTCTGATTACAGCCTCGGAGACAGTCTCCAGGGCGGTGCCAATCTCCTGGGTTCCGGCCTGGGCCTGAATTGAATCTCGGTTGCCGTGTTCGCTCTCATTTTGTAACTGTTTGATTTGGGTATCGAGATTGTCAAGGGTCGTGTCGATCTGTTTAGTTGCTTTGGAAGTTTCTGCCGCCAGGGTTTTAACTTCACTGGCAACGACAGCAAAACCGCGTCCGGCTTCTCCGGCCCGGGCTGCTTCAATGGTTGCATTAAGGGCAAGAAGGTTGGTTTGGCCGGCGATGCCACGGATTGCCTGGGCAACTTTGCGAACTTCACTTAAAGCTCCGGCCAGATTTTCGAGTGCGGTTGCGATCGATTGCACTGAGCCTGCGAGTGTGTTAATCTGCGATAAAGATGCCTCAACCTGTTCCCGCGAGGTTTCAAGGTCGTGGTTGGCTCCTTCCGCAACCTCAATCCCGTTTTTGATGGCACAGTTGATGGCTTCGGTATTCTTCTCCATTATGGTCGTCGCCTGGCGCAAATTTGCGAACTCACTTCCCTGCTGTTCGGTCAGTTCACTGATACCGTCAACTTCGCCGGCAATATCCGCAATTTCAATAACCATTTTGCCTGCGTCATCAGCAACTTTTTTGATACTGCGCTCAATTTGCGGTGGGAACTGATGTTCTGCCTGGGGTTGGTCAGTCATCTTGAGACTCCGTTACTTATATGGTGAGAGGTGAGTTTGATGTGTAAGTTGCAAATATTTGAAGTGAAATATAACTAAGTTATTATGATACAACTCTGAGTTTGTCAAGTCTTTAGTTCTGGGAAATTGCAGTTTTGAAAAGAGAAAATAACTGGGTTGGCAGGTTAGAACGTTTTTATATAATTATATGTGAAACA
>JAOZKP010000244.1 GCA_029935295.1 bacterium
TAAATCCGGGCCAGCATAACGGTTAATGTATCCAAAATCGGAAAGCCAAGAAAAAGAAGCGGCAGTGTCGGACTTAAAGCGGCATTATTCTGGGTCAGCTGTAGAGCGAGCACAATCGCCAGGAATCCGAGCAATTGACTTCCGGCATCCCCCATGAAAATAGTTGCCGGATAAGTATTGAAACGCAAAAAACCAAAGATGGCCCCGACCGCTGCGGCTGCCACCAAAGTCACAACCGGATTATTTATTTTGAAACCGAGATAGCCGAGAACTATAAACGCAATTATCGAGATTCCACCAGCCAGACCATCCAGGCCGTCAGCCAGGTTAATTGCATTAGTGACCCCGACAATGACAATCAAAGTTAAAGGAATTGAGACCCATACCGGCAACAACCAGTCTTCAGGCACCAAGGTGCCCAGACTCTGAATCCTGATCCCGCCGTAAAAAATAATCACCAATGCCGCCAGCACCTGAGCTCCTAACTTTGCCCAGGGATTTAAGTCAAACAAGTCATCAACAAAACCGGCGACAACGATAATCAAACTTGCTAACAACAACGCTCGCAGGAAGAGATCAGGAGGGGCCCATAGAATCAATGGCACTAAAGTTCCGACTGCAATCGCCAAGCCACCGGTCCTCGCCATCGGCCGCGTATGCACCTTTCTCTCACCCGGTTGATCTATGGCATTCAACTTATAAGCCATTCCTCTAAAAAGAGGAACCATGGCAATGGTGATAAAGAGAGCTATAAATAAAGTGCTTAAATTAACCATAACATTATCTTGAAAATGCAAACCTCATTTTTGGTTAATCTGCAGTTTTTTACCAGGCAGATACTGATCCAGCAACGGCAGAGCCTTACTCATAAATGATTGCAGGCGCTTGTCGGCAGCTTGGATATTTTCAAATTCACCCACCGGCGTAATCAGACGAACTAAGGCACCGTCAGTACGCTGTTTTGTCAATGCGTCCCAGAAGACATAGATTTTCAGTTGGTAGGCATTGGTCAGGTTGCGCCCCCGCTGCGGGAACCAGTAGTAAACCAACTGCCGGAAATCCCCCTTCAGCATAAAAGCACGATTAACCGGAATCCGGCCATAACCGGAAATATTAAGAAGTTGCTCCCCGGCATTTTTAAATACCCAGCCACTACCCGAAAGACATGATGTGGGCGAATGGATTGACTCACCTTTACGTTGACTTTCGTAGTACGCTGTATAAAAATTAATCTCCTGGCCTGTATTGTCCCGATAATCTATGATAAAGTAATCACTGAGATCAAGAGCATCAATATAGATTTGCTCCATTACCTGCCGTCTCCCGGCCCAGGAACCGATCTGCAAAGGAAAACCTGACAAAGACTTGGTTACAGGTATTTTTTCTCTGAATTCAACCCCTTGTGAAACTGCCAGAGTGGCGCCCATTAAAACTGTAACGATAATCAGCATTATCACATGCCGCCGGCCGCCAGCAACCGGCAACACATTATTACTTGCAGCGGTATTATTTAACGATGGATCTGGAACCTTAATCTTACCCGGAAGTTTACCTAACAACCACATCTCCAGGAGCAGGATCATCAGGGTTACCATAAAAATCAGCCAGCCGGAAAAATCGTGAAAAAAGCCCTCAGCAACCTTTGCTCCAAAGGGCTCATAAAGAATTCCGGTAGATGCAATCCTAATACTGTTGGTCAGAACGATTAAAGGAATAGTTGAAGCTACCAACAGTACCCGCTTCCAGAAAGGCGCCCTGAAAAACCAAGCCAGAACGAGACCTAAAACAATAATCGGAAACAGGTAACGCAGACCGCTGCAGGCATCAACTACCTGCAGCTGAGTAAAACCTAGATCAATAACGTTACCTTCACGATAGACCGACATGCCGGCCATTTGCATTATCTCGACCCCAAGTTGGGAAGAGAGCAATTTCAAATTTAATGATATGCGGTTATGGAGAAAACTCGGCAGTGGAAACATAGTCGGAATCATCAACAGGGGAAATGCTATAACTTTAACCTTTTCCCAACCCATATGCATCCAGGAGAGCGCCATCACTACTAACCAGGCTGAAAGACAGAGTGTTAAATACTCTCCACCTAATTCACCCAGCCAATAAAGAGCAAGAGCTGGAATAAAAAAGATAAACCCGGTAATTGAAAGTCGATTTGACAGACTTTTAAGCTCGGTCCGTTTCTCCCAGATAATATAGAGAATAACTGCCGGCACCAGATAACAATAATTGTAGTCTTCACTGTCCCAGTTTCCGATCATATGCAGAAGCCCATCCCGATAAAGTAATGCGATCAAGCCCGCATAGACCAAAATCACAACGCCCCAAAAAGATTTTTTTTCAGTCACAATATCACCGCCAGACAGCTTCAGTTAGAATTACGCAAAACATCTTAAATCTCTATATGCATAATAAATTAGTAGCGGTATTGACTACAAAAGTCAAGTATTGCTGAACCTGACAGAGTAGAACAATCTTGGTTGTCACATAATGATAACTGTTTCCTTATTGACCAGCCGGTTTGTAGTTTAAAAACAAAAAAACCCCTTTACAGTTTTAAAACTGTAAAGGGGTTTTTGCTAACCCTGTAACTATTCTTAAGCTCAGAAAAAATCTAGCGCATACCAAAACGTCTCTTTTTGGCCTGGCGTTTCAAAGCTTCAGCATGTTTCTTCTTTTTACGTACACTCGGTTTTTCAAAGTGCCGTCTCTTTTTCAGTTCCCGAAACAAACCCGATTTATTGAGTTTATTCTTGAGTATCTTTATCGCCTTTTCGACATCATTGTCAATTACCTTAATTTCCATCTAAATCCCTTCTTTCTCTGTAATATTAAATACTTATATCCCTATGTGGGGTTCATTCTAAATTGGACGCAAATCTGATGTCATCTAAAAAAGCCTTGGTCGCGGGGCTGAACGGGTTATATATTGGTTTGCTTCATATATGTCAATAAGTTTTTCTTAATTGAGTTTTTTAAAATATCATCCGGAGTGATTTGCAGCGGTGCAAAAAGTTTTTTTTCGACAGCCAGGGTTAAATTTTTAAGCTCTACCAAACGCCCCATTGAAACCGAGCAGACACCATAACGCTGACGCAAATCCTGAAGCCGCTCATCCACAGAAACAATCTCAGTATGACGAACCCGCTTATCAGCATAATAGACAATCTCTTTCGCAACTATGGGACCGGCCAGATCGGTTTCAAGGATGACATGATTAAGCACAATCTCCGCCACCTCCGGAAACCCCTCACGTACCAGCCATTCCGCCCCCAGAGCGGCATGATCACGCCCGTTTTTGACAGACTCCATCTTGGCAATATCATGCAGTAAAGCTGCACTTAATAGAAGTTGCGACTCAAAATAGATTTTTTCGGATTGCAGGCACTCTCCCAGGTAGAGACAAATCAGCGCAACCTGGCAACTGTGGTCAATAATATGTTCAGGCACCTCATAACGATCCAGGAGTTGATAACAGGTATTATAGTCAGGGATATTCACTTAAAAATGCTCAGCGCAAATTCGCAATCTGCAAAACCACACCCTCCAAAACAATTTTTTTCGGAAGGCGTGAAGATTTGAGAGCTATATCGGCACGGTGCAGGATATTAAAAACTTCGATGTAACCCGACAGAGATAACCTGCGCGCCTGGCGGACAAGCTTTTTCGCAACAAAGGGGGGAACTTTTAACGACTTAGCCAGATCAGCAGCTGAGGATCGAACATGCTCTGCGGATGCGGTCCGACTCAGAAGACGAAATTGCCGGGCAATCATCGCAATTATCAGAAGCGCCTCGGTCCGAGCCCGCAACAGAATATCAAGTATCAGCAAAGCATCCACGAAACGCCCCTCACTCAAAGCGTCGCCAAACGTAAAGACATTGCCGCCGCCGCCGTCAACCCCGAGCTGATCAACCACTTTCTGATCAATACGCCCGCCGGGAGCGACAAAAAGCACCATCTTCTCCAACTCCTGCTCAAGCATGGTCAGGTTGGCTTCATGCAAATGCACCAGGCTATCAATTACACGATCGTCAATTGCAACCTGTGCCGCCTGCGCCCGCTTTTTCAAACGGCCCGCAACTTCAAACGGTTTGAGCTTAGCACTCTTAACTACTTGGAAAGCCATTTTTTTCAGGCGGGAAACCAGAATTGAGCGCCCATCCAATTTGATACTGCTCATAAAAAGGTAAGTTACTATTCCCGAACCGGAATCAGCAACCGACTGTTTTTTGAGCCATACGAACAATTTTTCGAGATCTTTTTTTTGGTAGAGGTGGGGATTTTTCAGATGGACAATTTTTTGTTGTGCAAAAAGAGAAGCAGCTGATACTGAAACTAAAAACTCAGTTAAGGAAACCGTCGCCGCATCATATACTTCAAGGGTATGAGCAAGCTTGAGTAGATGGGCAAATCCCCGTTGCAGGAACTCATAGGGATAACGCTCTTCGCCATAGAGCAGACAACAGCCAAAAGGGGCATTAATATCCGCCGCCTGACGCAAAGCCTGCTCTAAGGTATTAAGCATTGTTAACCATTCAGTTTAAGGGAAAAGTGACCCT
>JAOZKP010000664.1 GCA_029935295.1 bacterium
CGCATAAAACGACTATGAAAATATTCATCTCACCGCGTTCCGCGAGGTAGGCTGCGGGCGGAATTACGATTTCACTGGGAAAAGGAAAGAACGAGCTTTCCAGAAACATCATGACAATGATGCCGCCGTAGCCGAGTTTGCCGACGATAGTAACAATGGTTGCTACAAGTTTGAAAAAGAGTTCTCGCATATCTTTACCGTACCGGTTTTTTTTGTAAGAGCATTAAAAATTGTTCTTAATAGTTTGGCGGCTCTGTATAACACTAAAATTTCCAAATACCAATTTCTTTTGTTACTACAGATTTCAGCCGGCTGGGCCGCAGGTTTATCCGGCTGAAATTAAAAACAATCTGTGTTGATTTGAGTAAAATCTTCTTTGAATTATTTGAATAAAGAGTGTAATATGCAGTGAGTGGATCAAATTAAATAATTTTTTAATCTCCATATTGCCATTATCTAATTATGACTAAAATCCAAGAAGAATTTTATTCTCCTGCAGATTACGAGCTTTTGCAAGCCAACAATCTTGAAACGTTTTCTAAATTATGGGAAGTTGAGTTGAATTGGTTCGAAACTCCGAACTATAGACGTTCGGGATGGAGTGGTGCCGCCCGGCATGAATTGCGTAAGGAAAACGGTGAGATGGTTGGGGTTTTTATTAAACGTCAGGAAAATCATCAACGTAAAACTTTACGTTATCCGGCCGGTTGTCCAACTTTTCGCAGCGAATGGCAAAATTATAATAAGCTGACAGATTATCAGATCGGAGTTCCCCGCCTGCTTTATTATGGTGAACATGAAACTCGGGCAATAATTATTACTTATGAATTAGATGGATTTTGCGCTTTGGATAAATGGTTCAGGGGGAGTCAGAGCCAACAGTTACGCCACGACGTATTGCCGGCGATTGCGGATGTTGTGCGCCTTTTTCATGACCATAGATTTCGTAATAACAGCCTCTATCCCAAGCACATTATGCTTAAGGTACGCGAGGATGGAGATTTGACCGCAACCGATGTCAGGCTTATTGATTTGGAAAAATCCCGGCGGGTTTTCTTCGCTGTCGGCGCCCGTATTCGTGATCTGGATACTCTGCTGCGACGTTGTCCGGAGTGGACAAGTCACGAAAAGGATCTTTTTTTAAATTACTATTTAAAAACTGGTCTGGAGCATTTGCCCCCTAAACAACTGGCTGAAAAAATATGGCAGATTCCACTTGTTAAATGGATAAAACGGCGAATTGCTGCAAAAGAGAAAAATTAG
>JAOZKP010000665.1 GCA_029935295.1 bacterium
CGCCGACGCCGCCCCCGGCAATAACTACATACATGGCAATTTCCTCTGGTTGTAATCTACAATTTAAGTGCGTAAGAAAACTGACTTTAGAGCACATTCTTCTTATCTTACAGGGGTTTTTGTAAAGATGCCAGTTTTTATCTTGTTTGAGATCTTATGAGTCAGGATCACTTTCATTTTTACTTTCTGAGTTCCTGTTGAAAAACTGACTCAGGCTGGATGAGAAATTATAGTCCAGCAGGGTTGTGGCGGCCGGGGCGGATGCCGCAATCATAAAGGTGTAAAAGTCTTTATTCAATTCTGACCAGATAGAAAGTCCATGGTAACGTTCACCATAGCCATCACCTTTAAATAACATTGAGAAAAAGATCGGCACCAGTTCTCTGATTTCGTCCACCGGCGAATTACGAAAAAGAAAATTAAATTCCACATCATCAGACATGTAGCTGCAATCTGTGCTTTCTTGACATAACGCACTAGCTAAGCAGCAATCATCATTTTTAGTCAGGTTGTCAAGCTGCTGGAATATTGACCGGCATAAAACGGCAGGATTTGGAGCATCGATACCTTTTTGTTTAAAAAAATATTCATATCTTCTTAAGTTCATTGCTTCCCGCAAAAGTTCGATGGCTTTCATTATGAGTTATCCCTGTTTCCTGGTCGCAATCAGACGTAAACCAGCCAAATTGCAGTTGCTTTCATCTTCATCGTCTTCTTCAAATTCGCTGGATAATGCTTCTTTATCCGGATCATTATCGATACAAATGAAGTGTCTTGCCGAAGAGCGGCATGGTACTGGATAGTAGTTAACACAGTAATAAGAAGGTGCTCCTTTTATAACTCTTGCTTCAGATATCGTAGTATTTTCCGGGTCTGTTGCCGGTGAATTAAGATAATAATCGTCATCAAAATAATCACTGCACCATTCTGGAACATTACCCAACATATCGTAAATCCCCCATTTGTTCCTGCCCGAGGAGCCGACGGATTCAAAAAATTCCTCCAGATCCTGAAAGTCATCTCCGTTCACCAAGGCTTCCTCATTTTCGTCATAGTTATCGCTTGTTAAAAATTCATACCCAGTTCCAGCTTTACAACAGTATTCCCATTCAGCTTCAGTCGGAAGACGAAAATAAAATTGACTGTCACTGGTATTTAACTGCTGTAAAAAATTCTCAACCTGCTGCCAATCTAAAAGGACCGGTTTGTCATCCTTCCCAACAATTGAATCTTCAGACATTATTTCCCGATAAACTCGATTGT
>JAOZKP010000666.1 GCA_029935295.1 bacterium
ATTTGCGTTTCCCAGCAACATGTCAAGTTTGACCCCGTTTACGAGGGCGAAGCAATGTCCGACCTGAAAAACGGGTGATAAAAGTTTTTAATTTAAGTCAGAAAGTTGAGATAAAATATCATGGAAACAATGCCATTATCTTCAGAAACTCCCCTAGAAACAGTTCCCGTAACTTCTGCAACTAACAGTTCTGCGGCTGATTTTTTCTGCCAGGCTAAAGCGCGGATGGAAATTGAGATCATCGGCCAGGAAGCCCTGGTTGAGAGACTTCTGATCGCTCTTTTAGCTGATGGACATCTACTGGTTGAAGGGGCTCCTGGACTTGCAAAAACCCGGGCCGTAAAAGCTTTGGCCGACTGTATTGAAGGCGACTTTCAACGTCTGCAATTCACCCCGGATCTCCTGCCGGCAGATCTTACCGGCACCGAAATCTACCAGCGCAGTAACGACTCGTTCCGTTTTCAACCGGGCCCGCTTTTTCACAACATTGTCCTTGCGGACGAAATCAACCGGGCCCCGGCCAAGGTTCAATCGGCACTCTTAGAAGCGATGTCTGAAAGACAGATTAGTATCGGCCGCAAAACCCATATACTGCCGGATCTCTTCATGGTTATGGCGACCCAGAATCCAATTGAACAGGAAGGCACCTACCCGCTACCGGAGGCCCAACTCGACCGCTTTCTGATGCAGGTTAACGTCGACTATCCCGACTACGGCAGTGAAAAGAAGATCCTTGATCTGGCGCATCGTGAAGCTCTGAATGAGCTGGGTGAAAAAGTTGCACAGGCGGCAATTCTTACCCCAACAACGATTTCCGAAGCCCGCCGCGAAGTCCTTGATCTCTATCTTGCCGATCCGTTAAGGGAATATATCATCCAACTTATCCTCGCTACCCGCAACCCGGCCGCCTGTGGTGAAAAGATGGATCGCTGGATTGAATACGGCGCCAGTCCCCGGGCGACAATTGCCCTGGAACGCTGTGCCAAAGCTCATGCCTGGCTCCAGGGAAAAGAGTTTGTCACGCCGGAAGATATCCAGGCGGTCATCCATGATATTTTACGCCACCGCTTGCTGCTGACCTTCGAAGCGGAAGCCGAAGGTGTCAACACTGAACAGGTGATCAACGAATTACTGCAACACATTCCGGTCCCTTAAACTTAGTAACTATTTAGCGTCCTCATAAAGTAACAACGGATGACGGAAAACTTTGCTTCGCCCTCGTAAACGGGGTCAAACTTGACATGTTGCTGGGAAACGCAAAT
>JAOZKP010000043.1 GCA_029935295.1 bacterium
CTAATTATTGCAACATAAGCTATCACACGTTTGCAATACAAATGCCAGTCCATGCAATTATCAACATTTGCTACTCGTTATGAATTTAATAATTTTGCACATTACAAAACTAAAATAACCATAATTATAGTGTTCTAACCTACTGTTATAACACTATTTCCATAAGCCATCTGAGTTGATCATGGCCATAAACAAACCAATATAAACTAAAAAATAATCGGCTCAGATCTCACGCTGCTGAATGCATATCCTATATTAATTCATGCCCCGGACAGAAAGTGCCATTACTGGCCCGATTCAATATTAAAATCAACTTATTCACTTGATTTTATTTAACAATACACTATAATGCCATCTCTGGCACTAAATATGCCCATTACAGCCCACTCACAAATCTTCAACCTGACAAACAAAACTGCACCCTCCGCAATCAAGGCAAACAGATGAGACGACTGATAAAGAAAACCGACACACCCCATCCCCAACAAACCAGCAAACCGCAACCCTGGCTGCAAGACGACCGGGAAAACCTGAATATCCTGACTATGATTAAAGCCTCTCAGGCCATCTCCAGTGAAATTGACTTTGAAAAACTCCTCCTGATGCTGGCAACCTTCATGATTGAAAATGTCGGCGCCAGCAAAGCCTTTCTAATCCTGGAATCTGACAGAAAACTCATGATTGAGGCCCGCGGCTGCAGCGAGACCGGCAAAACTATTCTCAGGCCTCCAACTCCCTATGCAGAAGAGGAACTCTCCACCGATATCATTGAAGATGTCGCCAGAAGCCACAAAGTCATTATCCTGGATGAAGCATTCAAAGACAAAAGATTTAAAAACGACCCGCACATCCGGTCTCAGCAGACAAAATCAATTCTCTGCGTGCCGATCCTTCACAAAGAGAAGATGATCGGCATCTTTTATCTTGAGAACAGACTCGAAGCCGGCGTCTTCACATCCCTGCGACTTGAGATGTTAAAAATCATTTCATCACAAATTGCCATCGCAATCGACAACGCCAGACTTTTTGACAAAGTCAAACAAGCTGAAAAAAGGTACCGCAATATTTTTGAAAATGCAGTGGAAGGAATATTCCAGGTCTCTCACAACGGCGCAATCATCAACATCAACCCCTCATTTGCCCGAACTCTGGGCTACGAATCGCGGGAAGATCTGATAAGAAATGTGATAACAGTACAAAAGGATCTCTACGTTGACCCGACCCAGCGCCAGCAGTTCTCACAACTGCTCAAGGAAAACGGAGTTGTCAACGGATTTGAGGCTGAATTCTACCGCAAAGACCGCAGCCGGATATGGATTTCAATGCACGCCCGGCCCGTTCATAATCCCGCCGGGAAATTCGAATATGTCGAAGGGGTTATTACCGACATTACCGAGCAACGCCGAACCCATGAAAGGTTACTGGAAAGCGAAAAGAATCTGCGCCAGGAAAATATTCTCCTGCGTTCAAACATCAAAGATCGCTATAAATTCAACAACATTATCGGCAAAAGCCCGGCAATGCAGAACATTTACGAACTCATCTTAAATGCTTCGACAACCAATGCTAACGTCGTCATTTATGGCGAATCCGGCACCGGCAAAGAGTTGGCGGCCCGGGCAATCCACGATAACAGCCGCAGAAGTGACTCTAACTTTGTCGCGGTTAATTGCGGCGCCATCCCGCAGAATCTTTTTGAGAGTGAATTTTTTGGCTACAAGAAAGGAGCTTTTACCGGAGCCGTCCGCGACAAGGGAGGATTTCTCCTCCAGGCAAATGGCGGCACCTTGTTTCTGGATGAAATTGGTGAGTTAGAATTAAATGGCCAGATAAAGCTCCTGCGGGCCCTGGAAGGTGGCGGCTACATCCCGCTAGGCGGCAGCAAAACCGAGCAACCTAATGTCCGCATTATCGCCGCAACTAACCGCGACCTTAAGGAGCAGGTAAAAAAAGGAAATATGCGCAAAGACTTCTTCTACCGGGTCCACATCATCCCGATGTCTCTCCCGCCGCTGCGTGAACGAAAAGAGGATATCCCACTGCTGATCGAATATTTTATGAAAAAATTTGGCAACAGTGAAAACGATTCACCTGCGCCCCTGCCCCTAAAAACCCAAAAGGCCTTGTACGGGTACCATTGGCCGGGAAATATTCGGGAGTTACAAAATACTGTTCACCGCTATATAACCCTGCATAAACTGGATTTCATGGAAACTCCGATCCCGGCCGCGCAATATCCGAATGAACAATCCGACAACCTACCGGAACCGACAATCGATAACGAAGGGCTGGATTACAAAACCTCAATGGAGCAATTTGAGAGAAAACTGTTTCTGCACGCCTTGGAGAAACACCAGTGGCACCGGGAACGGGCGGCCGCCAGCCTGGGCCTGCCCCGGCGGACATTCTTCCGCAAACTCGCCAAAGCCGGTCTCAACAAAAGTGCTTGATAATCCAGGACTTTGATTCTCTATTGTCAAACTATAAGTTCAGCCATTCCATTATCCCGCAGGAAGTCGGTATATGATTTGAATAGCGGGCCTAATACCGGCACCAGCTTAATAACGCCGCCGACATTACCCGCAGTCTTGATCTTGCCGGTTGCCGTAGCCATAATGAAATTGATCTTACCAAGCCAGAAAAGATGGGCCGTATCCGCACTCATCATCAATTTCACTTTAGGCTCTATCCCCTCCGGACACTCCCCGAGATAGATTTTAATATCATCCCCGGTAGCATCCACGATGACCCGGCCCTCGGGATCACTGTAACTTAACTCAAGCAGCAATTCCGTCTTAAGAACCTTGCGTTTGACATCCGGCAGCTGATCAAGAGAGCCAAACAATCCGGCTATACCTTTGTAGAGCTGTTCAATATCCTTGATATACTTTCCCATAAAGCACCCTCCTATTGATGTAAAATTCGACCACTCTGGTAATCTTAAAAAATCACGGTTGTTTTCACAGGCTTGCAACAGCAAATTTTGTGTCGAGAAAAGCCACGTATGAAAAATATCACAAACGAGTAGTTCAAAGAAGCAGTTTTGTAAAGGAAAGTTTCGCTTTTTTTCAGAAGAGACAATAAAACAAACGGCAGATCTTTGGCAATACTAAAGAAAGAAGGCTATTTCTCTTTTTTGAACAGTATGATATATTTTGTTAAGTTACTTTTTTGGCACAACATATCAGACAATCAGCCAGATCCGATTCAGACTCAACTCTGAATGGTTATTGAAAACTCAATTTAACAAGCCAACTTTCTAAATAAAAGGAGCCCCACATGACAAATAATTTATTATCCGGCAAAACCGCCCTGATTACCGGCTGCGGCCGGGGCATCGGCAAAGCCATTGCTTTGACTCTGGCCCGGGCCGGGGCCGATATTGTCGTCAATGACATCGATCAGGAGACTGCCGAAAACCTGGCCGCAGAGATCACCGGTCTGGGACGGAAGGTTCTGATCTGCTGCGGCAGTGTCGGATCAAGAGCAGATATTGATGCCATATTCACAAAAATCAAAGATGAATTTGAGCACCTCGATATTCTGGTCAACAATGCCGGCATCACCCGGGATAACATGCTTATGAAAATGACGGATCAGGAGTGGGATCAGGTCATGGATGTCAATCTTAAAGGGGTTTTTTACTGCACCCGAGCCGCAGCGGAAATGATGAAAGAGCAGGCTTACGGCAAAGTCGTCAACCTGACCTCGGTAACCGCTCTGACCGGCAATGTCGGCCAGGTCAATTATGCGGCTTCCAAAGCCGGGGTTATCGGCATAACCAAAACTCTGGCCCGGGAGCTGGCCCGCTTTCAGATTACAATCAATGCCGTGGCTCCGGGATTTATCGATACGCCGATGACGGCGTCAATTCCGGATGAAATCAAACAGACAATCGTCAGAGGCATCCCGCTGGGCCGGGCCGGCAGCCCGGAGGATGTCGCCAACCTGGTTAAATTTCTCGCCAGCGATGAATCGGCCTATATTACCGGCCAGATTATATCCTGCAACGGCGGAATCTACATCTGATGACGTCGTAAACTACTAAATCTAAAAGGATTTAATCAGCTACCGCCCCACACAAACTTACAATTTCGTCCGTGTGAGTCAGTGTGGGTCTGTGGCTGAAAACATGATAAATTCAATGAGGAGTTAAACATGGATAGCGGACTCGTGAGCCTTACGGAAATTGAGCAAATTGAAGAGACTCCGATTGAAAAGCGGCTGCTTGCTGACAACACCTATGATCTGATCCGCCATGGCGCCAGCCTCGATCCCAACGCCCCGGCGCTGACATTTTTTATGGACGGCAATGCCTACAAAGAGGCCGTCACCTATTCTTATGCTAATTTTTTAGGCGAGGTCAACCGCACGGCCAATATGTTTCACGACCTCGGCATCGGCCCGAATGATGTCGTCTCCTACCTCTTGCCGAATCTGCCGCAAACCCACTTTGTCCTCTGGGGCGGCCAGGCGGCCGGGATTGTCAACCCGATCAACCCAATGCTTAACGCCGAGGTCATTCAGGAAATCTGCGAGCATGCAAAAACCAAGGTTCTGGTGGCACTCGGCAGTCTACCGGGAAGTGACATCTGGGAAAAAGTCGAAAAAATACGCAATCAGCTCCCTGATTTAAAAGCGATCGTCCGAATCATGGGGCCGAGCGATACGGCCGCCGGAATCTACGGCTACGAGGAGACAGTTGCCAAATATTCTACAGACAAACTTGATTCATGCCGTAAAATCAGATCTGATGAAATCGCCGCCATCTACCACACCGGCGGCACCACCGGCATCCCCAAGCTGGCGCCGCATACGCATTTGAATGAAGTCGCCATGGTCGAGATGGTGCATCTCAATTTCGGCGAATTGCAGAAAGGTGACACCTTTATGTGCGGCCTGCCCTTGTTTCATGTCAACGGTACCACCGCTACCGGCTCTTTCCCATTAGCAATCGGAGGCCACATTCTGCTGCTGACGCCCAAAGGGTATCGCGACCCCGGAGTGGTCAAAAACTTTTCCCGCATCGTTGAACACTACCGCGGCGTCTTCTTCTCCGCCGTCCCGACGGTACTATCGATGCTCCTGGCAAACCTGGACACAAGTGCCGATATTTCATCCCTCAAATTTCTACTTTGCGGCGCCGCCCCGCTTTCGGTGCAGCTCTGTAAGGATTTCGAACAAAGCACCGGCATGAAGATTGTCGAGGGTTTCGGCCAGACCGAAGGCACCTGCGGCTCGATCGTCAACCCGTCAGGAGGCTTGCGCAAAATCGGTTCCGTCGGCCTGCGCCTGCCCTATCAGCAGGCCAAGATATTCATTCTCGATGATGACGACGGTTTTCAGCGTGAGGCCCAGGTCAACGAAATCGGCACCCTCTGCATCAAAGGCCCCAATGTCTTTCCCGGCTATCTCGATCCACGGCAAAACGAAAAAATCTGGCCGCAGCCGGGCTGGCTCAATACGGGCGATCTTGCCCGCCAGGATGAAGACGGTTATTTCTGGCTTACCGGCCGGAGTAAAGATCTGATTATCCGCGGCGGTCACAATATCGATCCCGGCCTAATTGAAGGTCCGGCCCAAGCCATGGCCGAAATTGAACTGGCGGCCGCAGTCGGCCAACCCGACGCCTACGCCGGCGAGGTCCCGGTAATTTTCGTCCAGCTCCAGAAAGGCGCACAGATTTCATCCGAAGAGATTCTAAACTCTCTCGCCGACAAAATCGGCGAACGGGCGGCGGTTCCCAAAGAGGCCTTTATTCTTGAACAGATGCCCCTGACCGCAGTCGGCAAAATCTTCAAACCGAAACTGCGCTGGCTCGCAACCGAACATGTTTACCGCCAAGCCCTGGCCGAAACCAAGAAACTTGTAGATTCACTCGAAGTCAGCGTTGACGAGAACCCGGTTTACGGAGCCTTGGCCACGATCACGGTAAAATTGCCGGCCGGGGCCAACAAAACCGAAATCAGCCAACAGATAGCCGATAAGTTAGGGCCGTTCATGACCAAGTACGATCTTCAAATAGTTTAAAAAACAACCGAATTTCCCTCCGGCACCCGCTTCGGCCGAGTAAATTCGACCTGCAATACCCAATTGTCAAGCCTGACCCGGTGCCCCGGTTCCATCACCTTGACAGGGGCAGTTTTGTCATGCTATATTGACAATATATTGTCAACGATAATTTGAAGTGTGGGAGGGTCGCAATGCAGGCGGTTTTTTATTCACAAGCCAGAAACAATTTACGAACTTTGATCGATAAAGTATGTGATGATTTTGATGAATACATTATCACCACCAAAGATAATAAATCCGCAGTTCTGATCTCCTACGATGAGTACAGTGCGATGAAAGAAACCATGTACCTGTTGTCATCCAAGAATAATCGTGACCGGTTGCTTGATGCAGTAGATCAGATCGAAGAAGCAAACTTCAAAAAAATTGAGCTCGATTTATGATTATCGGTTTTTCTGACCGGGGCTGGGAAGATTATCTTTACTGGCAGAAAACTGAAAAGAAAATCTTAAAACGTATAAATTTACTTCTGGCTGACATTCAGAGAAATCCCTGTAGCAGTGATGGACTGGGAAAGCCGGAACGATTAAAAGACAACCTACAAAGCTATTTTTCCCGACGCATCACATCGGAACACCGGCTCGTCTATACGATCAACAACGACCTGATAATTATTGCCCAGTGCCGTTATCACTACTAAATTACAATACTGGACCTGCAAAAACTTCCCCGGTTAACCTGCTGCCGGCAACCGGCAAAAGACCAGACTCCATTAAAATCCAGCGAGAAGCACCGGAGTTGCAATCTTTCAGGGAGGCTGGCCCGCAACAGAATAATTATCGGGATTTGAATCTAAAAAAAGGAAAAAATATGCCTGCAGCAGAAACCCGGCAGGAACTCGATGAAAAAATCAGAGCCTGTCTTATCAAATCCAGAAACTGCGCCCAGACCAGTTTTGCTATTCTGCAGGAGCAGTTTGATCTTGACGGCGATACAGTCCTTAAAGCCCTGACCGCTTTCCCCGGCATCGCTTTGCGCTGCGAGACCTGCGGTGCTGTGACCGGCAGCTTGATGGCCTTGGGTCTTATTTTCGGGCGCGAAGATCTCGATGATGAAAAGGGCTTTCAGAGAGCGGTGATCATAGCCCGAACCTTCTGCCAGCGTTTTGAAAATGAGCTGGGCAGTACAATGTGCGGCGACATCCAGAAATCGAAGTTTGGCCGGAAATTTGACTTGCTCGATCCGAAACAGATTACAGTGTGGGAGGCCGCGAATCCGATCGACAAATGTAGCGTCGTCGTTGGCACGGGCGTGCGGATTGCCGCCGAGCTTATTGCTGAAAACCGGCAGGAATAGACTTCAATCATTCGGCAAGATGAAAATCACCCAGGTTGCAAATGCCCCGAAGGTCTCTCTGTGTTCACTATCTGGTACTAATATTAATACTTTGAGTCGGCATATCCTACCCAGCCGCCGGCTTCAACAAGGGCTCGGTTGAAATCTGATATTGCAAACGGAAAAATCTCTTCCTCGTCTGCAGTAACAAAGCGAAGTGTCATCTTATCCATATCAGTTGTCACAGTTGTTTCACTCTTGGCAAATTTCTTGAAAATACGGTCGAGAGCACCGGCTGAAAGTTCCACCGCCATCATTCCGCCATTGAACATATTCTGCTTGAAGATCCTGGCAAAGCTTTCGGCGATAACGATGTTGATAGCGTTTACTTCCAGTGCCCAGGGGGCGTGTTCCCGCGATGATCCACAGCCAAAGTTTGCCCTTGTGACAACGACGTTGCTTTTCTCAACATCTGCTTGCGCGTTGAACCCCGGCAGGATCAGATCTTCCAGAAGGTAGGGTTTGAGCGCTTCTTTGGTGATTTCTGTCAGGTATCTGGCGGGAATAATCTCGTCAGTATTAATATCCCCCCGATCAAGAAACATCGCTTTTCCGTTGAATTTTTTCATTATTTCTCCCCCGCCTTGTATAGGGTTGAATTGGTGATTGTACCGGTGAGTGCAGTTGCGGCAGCCGATGCCGGGCTCATAAGATGAACCATTCCGCCTTTACCCATTCGACCACTGAAATTGCGGTTTGTGGTTGATGCACAGACCTCTCCCGCCGCAAGTACGCCGTTACTCATACCAAGGCATGCGCCGCATGTGGGATTGGTGACACAAAATCCGGCGTCCATAAAAATCTTGATAATACCTTCTTCCAGGGCCCGGCTGTAAATTGCCGGAGATGCGGGCGAAACAACCCCTCTAACGCCTTTCTTGATATGCTTGCCATCAAGTATCCGGGCGGCAATGCGCAGGTCCTCAATTCTACCATTAGTGCAGGAACCAATATAGACCTGATCGACTTTTGCAGACGACATTTCACTTACAGGGCGCACCTGGTCAGGTTTATAGCCAAAGGTGGTCACCGGTACAAGTGTTGCCGCATCAATTTCAATAACTTGCGCATAGGTGGCATCTGGATCCGCGGTGAATTCAAGGTACTTTTCAAAAGCCTCTTCTCTGGAAGAAAAATCGTTGCTGATAAATTGCCACAGGTAATCGACAGTTACCATGTCAGGAGCACAAATACCACTGGTGCCACCCGCTTCAACCGCCATATTGCAGAGTGTCATGCGGGACTCCATAGACATGGCGTCGATTACATTACCGGTAAACTCAATAACTTTATTTGTGGCGCCGTTAACGCCAAGTTTGCCAATGATTGCCAGGATCACATCTTTTGCAAAAACACCCTGCGGTAGAGCTCCGTTGACACTGATTTTTATCGATTCAGGATATTGAAAGGCGCATACACCTTTGAGGATGCCAACCTCAAGATCTGTGGTACCCACACCTGCCGCAAAAGCCCCAAATGCACCATGGGTGCAGGTATGTGAGTCACCCATGATAACTGTATATCCGGGGCGAACAAAACCTTTTTCCGGAAACAGTGCATGACAGACCCCGTTTTCTCCAATATCAAAAAAATCTTTGATATTGTGACGATTGGCCCAGTCCCGAATGATTTTTCCCTGCATGGCCGTTTTTGAATCTTTGGCCGGGGTGACATGGTCGATTACCGCCTTGATTTTTGTCGGATCAAACACCCGATCCATATCTCTTGCCACCAGATCATTGATAGCGACCGGGGTGGTAATTTCATGGCAAAACACCGCATCAAGATTGATTACATGGATGTCGCCAAAAGGGTTATCTACGCGGTGGGAATCGAATATTTTTTCCGCAATCGTTTTCCCCATAATGTTCTCCTGTTTGTTTCTAAAATTCGTCTGATTTTTAAAAAATCTTCGGGGCGGAGTTACCACCCAGATGGTTTTAATGCCTTTTGCCACGATTTTAAAATTCGTGCGGGTATAAAACCAGTCGGCTGTTTTTGTCAATGTTTTTTACAGTCAATATGGAATGTATGTTGGTCCGTAAAGTTTACACTCTATTGAGATGGTGCGGTAGTTTTCCCGCTGCGATGCGGCGGATATTTTCCGCCACCCCTTTAACAATTCCGCGCATGGAGACATCGGTTGAACCGCCGATATGCGGGGTCGCCATAATGTTATAGTCGAAAATCGGATCGTTAGGATCCGGCGGCTCCTCCCAGAAAACATCGAGACCGGCCCCGGCAATTTGACCGGAGGCCAGAGCCTTTTTCAGGGCATCATGATTAACCAGGCCGCCACGAGATAAATTGATGAGAAAAGCATCTTTTTTCATCATAGCCAGGGCCTCGGCATCGATAATATTTTGGCTGGCAGTGGTCACCGGCAGCGCCAGAATGACCTGATCTGATCTTGCCAGAAGCTCTTTTAAATCACCGGAACCGCCAACCCAATCCAGCCCCAGTTCGGCTTTTGCCTGTTCAGGATCGTGACGTTTGATACCGATCAAGCTAACACCAAAGGGCTTTAAACGTTTGATTAATGCCCGACCGATGCCGCCTAAGCCGATGATACCGATAGTCTGGCCCTGCAGGGCCCGACCCTGCGGCTCCCCCATACGCTTATCTTTAAGACTTTGTGCAAACTGGTTAACCTTGCGGGAAAGACCGACCATAAAATAGATACCAAGTTCAGCAACCGAATCGGCATTGCCGGAAATATCAGTCGGAACATTGGCAACCATAATGTCACGGGCTTGAGCCGCGTCAATATCCACTCCTTCAAGACCGGCACCGCACTGCTGAATCAACCGCAGTTGATCACCCTGGGCCAGCATTGCATCAGTCACACGACACATAGTCGGAATCAGAACATCAACCCCTTTGAGGTCGTCGACCTTAAAACCCCCGGTAGCTGCAAATTGATGTTCAGGGATTTCATCCCGGAGCAAACCGAGAAAACCGCCCCAGGCATTCTCCGGAGCCGCAAACAAAATCTTCATAAAAAAATCTCCTCTTTTCTTTTTTGTCTGGCGCTTTTCATATCATTGAACTATCACATAAGGATGAAAACATAAAAGTATTTATTGATGGCATCGTAAATCACCTATAGATGACTGTTGCAGGTTGGGGATTCAACCTATTTCAAAATAATTTATGCAGAATTTTCAGAGGAAGATAAAATGCGGAAAAGCTTTGGTCTTGTAGCTGTTTTTCTGTTTTTTGCAATGCTTTACAGCCCCGGAGTTACGGCTGAAACCGCAGTTGAAAATGTGGCACGGCTGGGCCTTGACCTCACTCCATTCGGCAGTGAAAAGGTGGGCAATGCTGCAGGTACGATTCCCGCTTGGAGCGGCGGCATCACCCGGCCCCCGGCTGGCTATAAACCCGGCGATCACCATCCCGATCCTTTTGCTGATGATAAAGTGCTCTTTAAAATCAACCGGGCTAATATGGCCGAATATGCCGATAGGCTTTCGGCCGGGCACAAAGCTCTGCTTAATACCGACGAGAACTACTTTCTCAATATCTACCCCAGCCGCCGCACAATGTCCGCGCCGCAGCGAATCTATGCTGCTACAAAAAAGATTGCTCCGCTTGCATCCTTAACAGAAGATGGCAGCGGCCTGCTTAATGCCGCAGTAGGAATCCCCTTCCCGATCCCTGAAACCGGCCTTGAAGTAATCTGGAACCATCTTGTACGCTGGCGCGGCAACTATGTTGACCGCACCTGCGTCTTCGCCCCGGTGACCCGTACCGGAAGCTACACTCTCGGCAAAGAGCACACGGAAACCCGCTTCCAATACAGTCTGCCGGGGATGACCGCAGAAAAGCTGGACAATGTCTTTCTATTCGTCAAACACTCTTTGCTATCTCCGACCCGTTTCGCCGGCCGGATTATAGTGATTCATGACAGCTTAAATCAAAGCATTGAAGCCCGCAAAGCCTGGACCTACAATCCCGGCCAGAGACGTGTCCGCCGGGCGCCGCAACTCTGCTTCGACACCCCGGACACCGGGGCTGAAGGGATTCGCACTGTCGATGACTATGACATGTTCAACGGCAACCCGGAGCGCTATAACTGGAAGCTTGTCGGAAAAAAAGAGATGTTCATCCCCTACAACTGCTACCGGCTCCACAGCAACACTTTGAAATACAAAGATATTATCCAGCCTCTGCATCTCAACCCCGACTACCTGCGCTATGAACTGCATCGGGTCTGGGTGGTAGAAGCCACCCTCAAGCCGGGTATTCGCCATATCTACATAAAACGGGTTTTCTATGTTGACGAAGACAGTTGGAGTATTGTCGCCACAGACAAATATGACCAACACGGGAAATTATGGCGTTTTGCGGAAGGATTTATGATCAACTATTATGATGTACCGTGTACTTGGCTCACGACTGAAGTGCACTACGACCTCAATACCGGCCGCTACCTCTTCAATCTCCTCGACAACGAAGAGAAAAACACCTTTATCTTTGACCGCGAAAAACCGATAAAAGATTTTTCCATCGGCGCCCTGCGCCGGTCGGGGAGACGCTGAGTGTTGTAAACTTCACTCACAAAGACCCTGCCGACAGACTCATCGCAGCTACCGCAATCCATCATAACGTACCACTAATTTCAGCGGGTAAAAAATAAAAAATTAAATAGTATAGATTCATTGAATATTATCTGGTAAACCTGTACATAGTTTTTAAGGAAATTTGTCTCTTCTCCATTTACTTCTCGGAGCTGGAGACCCTGATGGTTATCGGCAAAGGCCTTTTAGGCAGCGAAATTGCCGAAAGTCTACATGCATGTCCTAAAACCATCGGTACCTATCACGAACGATTGAAAAAGAAACTTAAGATCAAGCATGGCGCCGAACTGATTCGCTACGCCGTCCCCTGGGTCGAGTTTCGTATGTCATAGCTGGAGGTTATTGGATGAATAAATCTTTCAAACTGGAGTTGCAGGTAACTGCTATCTTAGTTCTGATATTCGCTCTGGGTACTTTTGGCTATTATTTGATTGAAGATGGCTGGACCCTGTTTGAGTCTTTTTATATGACCGCTATCACGATCACAACGGTTGGCTATGGCGAGGTAAAACCGCTCTCTGACATGGGTAGATGGTTTTCAGTTTTTCTGGTTTTTGCCGGTCTGGGTGCAGCCGGGCTCTTTGCCGGTCAATTGGCAAAAACTTTTCTTGAAAATAATTTTAAGGATATATTTGGAGTTAATAAAATGAAAAAAGAGATTAAGTTTCTGCGTGATCATTTTATTGTTTGCGGTTTCGGGGATATTGGTTTCTCCATTTGCTCTGTCTTGAGCGAAGCGAGAATTCCTTTTGTCATTATTGAGTCAGATGAAAAGACGGCGGAATATGCCGTTCAGCGACAGTTTTTAACGGTTAACGGTAAGGCGACATACGATACGACCCTGATTCAGGCTGGAATTAAAAAAGCCAAGGGGATAGTTATCTGCCTAGGCGAGGACTCCTTAAATATGCATGTCTCTTTAGCCGCGCGCGAGATCAATCCCGAAATCTTTATAATTGCCCGCGGCTATAAATCTCATATTGAAAAAAGAATGGTCAGAGCCGGGGCTAATACTGTGGTCAATCCTCTGAAATTGGGGGGTGAACAGATAGCTGAACTTATTGTAAATCAATATAAAGAAGATCGAACCATCGATGACTGCCTGATTCATAAATCATCAGTAATGGGCTACGCCTTGAAAATGTATCAGCATTTTCAAGCTGAATCAAAATCTATTCTGGAAATAAAAGAGAGTTTAGGTGCCCTACAGGCCTTGAAACTCAGGAGATCAGATGGTACGGAAATCGATATTCCTGCGGAAGATCTGGAGGTTGCAAGTCATGAAACGGTGCTCTTTGTAATGAGTGAAGGGGAGACATCAGAAAGGATTGTAAAAAATAAAAAATTTGATCCCCAGTTGTTTGAATGGTCAGATGATTATCGTGTCAACGTCAAAATTTTTGATAATGAACATAAAAAATTGTTTGAATTATGTCATGAATTTATTGAGTCGCTAAACAAGGGGAAGGGGAAGGAGACGCTTGCGAAAACTTTTGACCAGCTGATTGACTACACCTGTACCCATTTCAGTTCTGAAGAGGCTCTTTTCGAAGAGTATGGTTACCCGGATGCAGAAGCCCATATTAAAGAGCATAAAGAGCTCACCGGAAAAGTACTGGATTTGAATAAGAACAAAACCTATATATTCCCTGATAACGTAGCTGATTTCCTCTACGAATGGTTAAAGGAGCATATTTTAGATTGTGATATGAAATATGCGGAATTCTTCCAACAGAAGGGTGTAAGGTAAGATGTTCTAAATTTATTTTGTTTGTCTCTCAGGTCAGAGGCTGTAGGTGGCGGCAGGAACACTGGTTCCTGCCACCATAAGAATTTATGGTGTCACCGCTGATCGCAGCCACTCGGCCCAAGCCGCAACTCCGGCCCCGGTTTTGGCTGATAACTCGAAAATTTCAGCCTTGGGGTTAAGTTTAAGAATCCTCTCTTTCACAACCTCGAAATCAAACTCAAAGCAGGAAAGAGAATCGATTTTACTGAGCAAAATGACATCACAAATTGAAAACATCAGTGGATATTTAAGCGG
>JAOZKP010000667.1 GCA_029935295.1 bacterium
GGCGAAGCCTAAGCCCGCACCCTCTCAATTTTCTTGGTGCCTTTTGTTCAACTCAAAAAGTTGAACACTAACTAACAACAATTAGAACTAAAAAAAAGAGAATTTACAGATGGACAATTTCATCAACTATATAAATACACCTGCGGCCCAATCTGCCGGCAGAATCATCCTCTTACTGGCTTTAGCACTGATTCTGGGAAGTTCATTCCTGGCGTTCATAAGTGAACTCACTCAGCAGAGCAGCGCCAAGGCCGACTATCCGGTCAGATGCCACAATATCACCCGGTCGACCTGGATCTGGGTTATTCTTTTCGCAGTTGTCGGCGGAACCATAACTTTTCTGCCCCGGGCCACAGACATCACGCAATCGATAAGCCTGATGAGTGCAGTTTTAAGCACCGGCATAGCGATACTGCTGTTCCTACTCTACCACTTCACCACTAAAATCATTAAAATCAAAGCTCTGCATGTTCCCCTGGCGCTGCTGGCAGCCGCTGCGGCCAAGATTGCGGCGACCTACTGGTACCTGCCGGCAAGCTTCAGCGCCGGGCTCGACAGCTGGAAATTACCGCTGCCGGTCGATGAACTTCTTTCCGGCTGGCTGCAATCGGGAGAAATGGCAAACTTCTTTCATTTCATCCTTAATGCAATTGCAATTTCAGCTCTTCTTTTCATGCTCGCCAATGCCAAAGAGAAAGAGATAAAACGCCGGCAGCCGCGAGAATATTATTTCAAAGCCTCAAACTTTGCCGGAAAATGGCTGTTTGCTGCGGTAACCCTGCAAATCATCCCTTTGGGCTGGCTGATCTACAACTTTTCCAGCAGTGCCCCGAACGCACTATTATCCCCTCCGGCCGTATACTGGTTTGCCGGTATGCTTGTATTTGCCCTTTTAGGCTGGCTCCTGCTGATCAAGATTAACAAAGATGGTTTAGTTAATCGCCGGGCGACATTTATCATCGGCCTGTTTTTCATTATCAGTTTATGCCTGTTTCATTTTGGACCCTTAAAAACCGCAACGGCAACACCGGCAGCGGCAGCGGCTGACCCAAGCAGCGCCCGGGCTCCGGAAATCCAGAAAACCCAAGCCCCGCAACTACAGCCCGAAAAGCTGCAGGCAAAGCCACAAGCAACCACCGAAAAAAAGCACTCTCCACAAACTTCAATTCCAAATGAACCGGAAAAAAAAGCTGATAAAATCAAGCCGGAACCTGAAACGTCGAAAAAATAATCGGCAAAACTGCAAAAATCAAATTTT
>JAOZKP010000044.1 GCA_029935295.1 bacterium
AGGCTCAACCGCATTTACTCTCTTCCCGGATCAGTAATTTACCAGGTTATTCTCTTATTCTTTCAACAAGAAAAAACCTGACAAGGCCACTTTTTTGCGGGTGCCACCCGCATTAGACGCTTATTTAAGAAAATATCGGGCTTGACCATAATGAGCGTCGTGACAATCAACGCAGGCCATTCCGTGACTCATAACTTTTTCATGCATCGCTACAGCCAAACGCTCTTCGTGATGACATTTGTCACATATATCATTCCGGTCAAGCTCAAGCAGAGAGCTATTTTCAGACGAGTGCGGCAGATGACAGGCAGAGCAGTCACCAACTGCGACCGGGCCATGCACAAAGGGTTCACGAATATAATCCCGAAAATCGCGATGACAGACAAAGCAGAGTTCACGAGGCGGCCGGATAAGGCCGACTGCAGTACTGAAATCGTGACAATCCTTACATTTTTTTTGGGTATAGGGAAGATGTTTAGAGACATGCAGAAGCCCGGTTGAGCCATCAGCTGAAACCTTGCCGGAAGCAGCATCCCGTTCCGCCTGTCGTCTTTTCGCATAATATTCCTCGAGTATTTCTTCTGGAGGTATCTGGCTGGGGACACCATCAAAAATGGTCGTCAAAACCTTATGCCGGGCGGTAGCGTCACAACCGCCAACAATAAAGAGCCCAGCCAGAAAGAAAATGAGAAAAACAATGCGATAAAATTTCAGAATTTCAACCTTACATAAATAGTTGACGGGAAAACAATGTACCTTTCACAATAGTGAAAGATTTTCTCATTTCTTCAACTCCCCGAGACCATAAACCGATATTTTGGCCGGCCCGAACTGACTCGTAACAAAAATCAGCTGTTCCACTGCAAAAGTGGGATCGATGTACTCCTTAAAAAGATCGATTCCCTCTGAAGTAACATCAATACCGGCCGGCAGATTGAGTGAACCAAAAGGAAGGCCGGGATCACCAAAAAACATCAACAAACGCCCCTCCTTGTTAAAGATTTGAACATTTTGATGGGCCGCATCGACCACGTAAATACGACCTTGATCATCGACAGCCAGACCTTTAGGACGACCGAACTGCCCAAAACCATCACCAAGCTTGCCAAATTCACCCAACAGATGACCATCACGATCCAGATTGATAATTTTACCTGAGGTCATATTAGAAATAAAGATACTGCCTTTACTATCCGTATCCATACTGATCGGCATCGATAAAAGATGCTTATTTTCGGAGTCATTACCAATAGTTTCCAGCAATTTTCCATTTTTTCGATTGAGTATTTTGACATCATGGCTCTTGAGATCAAGGACATAGAGATAGTCGCCATCAATAGCAACATCAACCGGTTTCATCTCCATCCCCTTACCAAAAGAGCGCAGGAAATTACCGCTCGGACCATAAACCAGAACTTCTTTGCGCATAGTATCAGCGACATAAAGGTTGCCGGCACTGTCAAGGGCTGAGTTAATCGGTTTTTTAAGTTTACCGAAACTATAATTTCCTTTCAGGAACTCAAAAGACTTACGCGCCGGATCAATCACAATCAATCGCCCGGGTGAAGTATCACAGACATAAAGCTTACCGTTACGAACGGTAATACCATAGGGTTTAATGATCGGTTTGGGTTTTTCAGCCCGGGTATCTCCCACCGCAAGGATCGAAAGACCTCCAAGTTTTTTACCGTCAATATCAGTTGAACTGGAAATTTTAGTAAGATACTGAACTCGGGGAGGGTTGGGAACCGGTGGAAAAAAAACCGAACCTTCAGGTCGAACAACCTCGGGCCCGGCACAAGCTGATAACAGCAATGACAAAATGACAAGGACGGCCAAAAAAACAGATCTTAATGAACCAGGACGGTTTACGGCAAAAACTACAGACATAGATAACTCCATAATCAGCTTTGTTGATTAATTCACCATACCATTTACTCAGGTATTTACGCAACCTTAAAAAGGCTGCCAGCAAATAATGCTGACAGCCTTAATAGTTTTAGCACGAATTTTAATCAGGTGATTACTTATCGTGACAGATTAAACAGAAATCAGAATTGGCCTGCGGACCATAGAGAAAATAGTCTTCGTTGGAATCTGTGTTATGAACATCATGGCAAGAAGCACAAGTCATCCACTGATCATCCCACAACAGATCGGTAATCGTATCAACGCTGGGATTGGGAACCGGAGTCGTGGCCAAACGGATCTCATCATCAACCACACCGGCAATCGTGACATAGTTGAAACCGATGGGATGGTCGTTGCTCAAGTCGCCACCAGCTCCTACACCAATCTCACCCCAGCTATCGCCGGAACGTACATCTGTACCAATGCCGCCATAGTGCTGATCAACCGCCACCGCACCATCATGACAGCTCATGCAAAGACGGGAAGGACCAGTCAGGGTGTCAGCAGCCATATCTCCGGCGCCATCAAAAGTAATTGAGCTGTAGTCAGTATAGGTCAGGCTGGTCAGCTCATGCGACCACAAGGGTAGATAATCAGCTGAAGCATCATCAAGAGCGTGATGCGGGGTATGGCAGAAAGCACAAACTCGATTTTGGCTATCAGGGTTAGAAACTACGTTCATATCATGCTTTGAACCGACAATCCCGGTTCCCGGTGCGGCGCCGGCTAAAACCTGCGTGGCGGTGAAAGCCAGAGCGGCAACACATAAAAAAACTATCATATATCTCTTCATAATAATATTCCTCTTCAGACATATTGTACTTGATTTGTTAGTGAAGTCCTTTTTTTTCCATAAAGTTTAGTGTACGTCCAATCTTTTTACGGCTACATTTTAAAATCAAGATCTTCCCCCAAAGATCAAAAAACTAAAACGTGAGCGCAGGTAAATCTGCATTACGCTTACACTAGTAATATGGAGCATGTTTCGTGCCAAAATCTAAAAAAATATTTCACAAACATTTTAGAAAGAGAGAAATTCCCTTTATATTCAATCTATTACAATGTTAACACAGAGGCATTGCAGAGCTTACGAAAGGCCACAAGAATGGAGTCCTCACCCAAATGGGGCACTTACCCCATCATAACACTCAAGCAATGGGGGGATATCCCCCAAAACAGTTCAAGGCTCAAAATCCGGAGTTTCTAACTCTGAACCTTGAACCTTGAAGTTTGAACTTTTAAACTAAAACCGTCTTGAATTATTTTTTCAAAACAGGATTTTCCCGATCATAAGAGATGCGGCGATGGCAACCGGGAGAACAACTCCCCCCGGTGTCAGTCAATACCAGACGCAAAGGAATGCGCCAGTCACCAAAAACAGCCCCCTCTTCGTTGACAAGTTTGGGACCATTACTGGCATGAGCCTGGTGACAGGCCCGACAGGTTCGACCTTTGCGAGGATCAGCGACATGGGTGTAGTGCAGATTGTGTTTTCCATTCCGAAAACGGGTATAGATTGAAGTCTCGGGAAAACGCAAAAGGTTCTCTTCATGACAGCTCAGACAAAATGCGTACACACCTTTACTATAAGGAGCATAGAAAGATTCTGGGTAAGCGTCAACCAAAAGACGATAGAAATCTGAACCGTGCGGGTCATGACAAGCTGAACATTTTCCGTCAGTCAAAGGGCCATGCAGATGCTCTTTGCCGGCAAGTTCGGTGCGAACGTTTGCTAAAGAGTGGGAACGTTTAAAATCATCCTTGCCGTGACAACGCAGACAAACCACGCTCTCCTGCTCCGGCAGCAGAGCCGCATGCTGAGAAAAATGAGGGCTGTGACAGTTGCCACAACGATCAACTTCATAAAGAGCCGCATGCTTGGTTTTTGCTCTTTTATACTTGTCAGCCAATTCATCATGGCAGGTAAAGCAGAGCTTTTGCCCATCTTCTTTTAAAAGATGGGCAAAAGAGCCACCGTGAACTTCATGACAGACACTACAGTCAGATTCATTAAGAGGGGCATGAATGACGGCAGAATTCTCAAGCCCGGCCACGAGATCAGCGTGACAGCGCAAACACAGAGACCTGGAATCAGACAACAAGAGGTTCTTATGTTTTGACTGGTGGGGCAAATGGCACTCAAAGCAGACCCCGGCTGCGGCCGGCCCATGAACAAACTTCTGCTCAAAAGAGGTCGCATCATGACATTCGAAACAGATAACTTTAAGATCGCCAGCCGCCCGCAACAGACCAACACTGCCGCCGCCATGTGGATTGTGACAAACCAGACATTCACCATCAGCTACCGCAGGGTGCAGTTTGCCGGCAGCGGGATCAAAACTATCATGACATTCAACACAGAGAGCCGCCCCTTCAGCAACCAGTTTAAAGCTTCTGCCTTTTTTTAAGGGATGATCCTTAACCACAGACTCATGACAGGATAGACATTCATCGGCAGCCACAGGGTCGTGCAACCGGGCAAAAGCCTGCAACTCTTGATGGCAGGCACCGGTAATACAACTTGCTGTCGCCATATTTGTAAAAAAAGAGAGGAAGACCAAGCTCAGACTACAATAAACTGCTGACTTACAAACGACTCTCCATATAATCATACCCTGCCCCATTGCTAATATGCCTATAAAAAACTATTTGTTAATATCAAATTTCTTCATGCGGTAGCGTAAAGTATCACGACTCATACGCAAACACTCAGCCGCTTTGGTCTGGTTGCCGTCCCAGCGCTTTAAAGCCATCTGGATAAGTTGTTTTTCAACTTCATCAAGTGAAATCCCGTCTTTGGGCAGACGAATCTGACCCATTGCAAAGCAGTCATCAACGCCATCTTCAGAACCGTCAGCACCTACTTCCAGCTTTCCGGCATCAATAATCTCAGAGCTGAAATGCTGTGAAGTCAGACTGGTGCTGCGCTCGAGCATCATCGCCCTTTCAATGGCATTACGCAACTCACGCACGTTACCCGGCCAATCATAAGCCATAAGGTAGTGCATAGTCTGAGCATCAACCCCTTCAATATTGCGACCATACTCACTATTAAAACGGTTGATAAAATAGGCCGTGAGTTGAGGAATATCCATTTTCCGTTCAAGCAGTGACGGCAGAACAATTGGCATTACATTTAAACGGTAGTAGAGGTCAGCACGAAACTTTCCCTCCTTGACCATTAAAGGTAAATCCTGGTTGGTCGCGGTCACAATCCGCGCATCAGATAAAACATCGCTGCTGCCACCTAAACGCCGGTATCGGCGATTTTCGATAACCTTTAAAACCTTGGCCTGCATGCCGATAGGCATATCTCCGATTTCATCAAGAAAAACAGTCCCTCCCTGGGCCATTTCGAAAATTCCCTTCTGCTTCTGCGAAGCATCTGTATAAGCGCCCCGTTCATGGCCGAACAGTTCATTTTCGAGTAATGATTCAGGAATAGCGGCACAGTTAACATCAATAAAAGGCTCTTTCGAACGTGAGCTATGCATATGGATGCCCCGGGCAACCAACTCTTTACCGGTACCGCTGGCACCGGTAATTAAGACAGTTTTGGCATCGACATCGGCGGCAACTTTAATCAATTTATAAATTTTGATCATCGCCGGACAGTTGCCCACGAGGTTATCACTTTCAATCTTCCCTTTAAGAACCCGGCGAAAATACGCGTTCTCATCCTGCAGGCGCTGCTTTTCAAGAGCCTGCTCCAGTGAATGGAGCACATCTTCCAGGTCAAAAGGTTTACCGACGTAATCAGCGGCACCGATCTTAAGAGCACTGACAGCCGAATCCGCATCAGAATGGGCGGTGATCATAATCACAACCAGATCTTTATCGTCGGCCTTAAACTCTTTCAACAAATCTGTTCCGTTGGCATCGGGCAGACAGATATCTAAAAGTACCGCATGCGGCCTGAAATCCTTATATTTGGCCCGCGCCTCCGCGCCAGTTTCAGCCGCTTCAGCCTGATAACCGGCACCATCCAAAGCCCGAACCAAAGACCAGCGGATCAGGTGTTCATCATCCACAACCAAAACCCGTTTACTTGTCATTCCCGTCTTACCTCCAGAATAGTTTACTGTTTAACTGTTTTAATATGTAGCAGAGAGGTGAAGCAAAAATCAACTGTTACCTGTTCCGATGCGATAAACAAGCAATATTTGTGCGCATAACGTTGTACCCTGTAAAACAGGCATCTTACCCCTGACAAGCTATAGCGGCATCTCACCCGATTGGGTCATATACCCCAGAAAAATGTCATTACATCCCCCATTTCAAGCAAAGAACAATTCTCTCTAAAACCGGCACTACGACAACAAACAACAGCCTTACCCTACACTGATTAATCATCCGACAACTCCAGTTGGTTAATATTGATTCAACAATCATTAAGGAACAATCATTGCTATCTACCCTTGAGGATAAATATTTAAAGATACAATTTTACCAAAAAAACGGGGAGAGAAAAATGAAGAGATTGACATTAATCTGTATAGCATTAACAATCAGCGCAAGCTTGATACTGACATTCACGCCTTGCAGCCTTGCTGCCGAACTCAGCAATGATGACTGTGTCAAGTGCCACACTCAACCACCAGCTGACATTGCGGCCAACGGTGGAGCGCACAAAACTGAGGTAACCTGCATGGAGTGCCATGAGGGCCACCCTCCAACTGTCAGAGACAATGTCCCTGCCTGCAGCAGCTGTCATAGCGGGAAAGCCCATTATGAGCTGCAAAACTGTCTCAGCTGCCACAACAATCCCCATACTCCTTTAATCCTGCATCTGGCCAAGGATATTACCGGCCCCTGCTTGACCTGTCATCAAGAACAGGGTGTATTACTTCAGGAAAATAAAAGTTTTCATTCCAGTATGGCTTGTACCGCCTGCCATCAGGAACATGCCAAGATTCCTCCTTGCGTTAGCTGCCATGAACCTCACAGTGAAACCATGGTACAGGCAGACTGTTCCCAATGCCACCAGGCCCACAAACCCCTGGTCGTAGTCTACAACGACTCCACCCCCTCAGAAAGTTGCGGATCTTGCCATGACGAAGCCTTAAGCCAGCTGAACGCCAGCAAAACCAAACACCAAGCTCTCTTATGTGCTGCCTGTCATAAAGATACACACAAAATGGTACCATCATGTCAGAGTTGCCATGATGTTCCGCACTCAGCCGGGATGATGAAAAAATTCCCGACCTGCGGAGAATGTCATAACACTGCTCATGATCTAAATTTATAGGATATAAAGTTCAAAGTTCAGAGTTCAAGGTTCAAGGTTTTTACTTGAACTTTGAACTCTGAACCTATCTTAAAATTAATTTAATTGCCGGGTATGTTACTCTTTTATGAACACGCAATTTACAACAGACCATAGCGGCGAACAACAGGTTCAGGATCTGCGCCATCTTTACCGCAGCGTCACTCGCATGGCCCGGGCTGATGTTGTCGACACCCTGTTAAACCATGTTGCTGAAGACATCATCAACACTACTGACCTGGAACGTCTGGTGGTACTCTACTACGACCAACAGGACAAAAAGCTTGAAAGCCGCGTCAGTTACGGCTTTGACAAAGCTCAGGAAGTAAACGTCCCTTTCTCTCAGGTTAATGGCCTTTTAAAGAGAGCTTATGCTGACCGTGAACCACTGAATGTCATAAAACCAAAGCCTGATGAAAAGCTTATAAGCAACAGTTCGCAAAAAGATTCACTCCAGGTAAAGTGCGGAATTTTCAAAGATGACTTTCGTGACCGACAAAGGGATAAACGGCGACAGAATATTAATGTCTGTTATAAAGGGATTGACAGCAGCAATGCTCTCGACAACCTACTCAGCAACGAAAGGAGTTTCAAACACTACTCTATTCTCACTTATTACCAGCACGATAAAACCATTGAATCTATAATAGGTGACGCCTCCGCTTTTCTGGTTGTCCCGATCTGTGATGATCATAATTTCTATGGCTACATACTGGCAAACAAACCTGAGAGTGATGCTCCAGTCAGTTACGAAGAAGCCCGTATGGCAACCGCCATAGCCAACCACTCGGCAATGGCTATCGGCCGGGCTATGAAGCATCACGACATGTTGATGCGGATAGCTAACCAGAATGAAGAATTATCCCGCCATTTAGAAGTAAATGAGGAACTTAAAAGTTTTTATGAGAGTATAATTCAAGGATTGAGAATCGGCCTGATTACGGCTGATAAAGATCTAAAAATTACTCACTCAAATAATGCCGTCAACAGCCTTTTAGGCTACCCCTTAAAAAAACTGGCTGGAGTTCGACTGACAGACCTTTTTGATGCCAAAGAGGAGGAAATCCGGGGAATTTTCAGTGGTGGCGGCAAATGCATTGATCCAAAGACAGGGTACTTATCTGAATTTGAGCTGATCTGTGCCGATCAGACGAAACTTCCGACCGAAATATGTTTCTCAATCATCACCAACAAAGAAGGTGAGACTTCCGGCCTGAGCTGCATGTTTATCGACATCACGCAGCGCAAAAAGATGGAAAAAAATCTGGCGCGGATGGATCGCCTTGCTTCTCTGGGCGAATTGGCTTCCGGTATCGCCCATGAAATAAGAAACCCTCTGGCCGGGATCGCTGCCGCCCTGCAGATAATCGGCAAAAATTTTTCCAAAAAAGATCCCGATCAGGAAATTTTCAATGAGGTTTTCAGTCAGGTAAAAAGGCTTGATGAGTTTATTAAAAACCTTCTCCGTTTTGCCAGGCCCAGCAACCCCAGGTTCGAAACCCTGACTATCAAAGATGTTATCGATAATGCTCTTTTTCTGGTCTCCAACAAAATTTCCCAGAATAATATTACACTTACAGTTGATCACGGCGCGGACAAACAACCCCTGATTGAAGGCGATAAAGGATTGCTGCAACAAGTTTTGCTCAACATCATAATTAACGCACTTGATGCTACCAAAGATAACGGCAGCTTGGACATCCAAACCTGGTGGTCAAAAAAATCCATCACAAAAACTTCAGAAACCGTATTCAGCACCACCAAACAACATATCTTAACTATTGCTATCAGTGATTCCGGACCGGGTATTGACAAGGCGAACCTGGAAGCAATCTTCAATCCCTTTTTCACCACCAAGAGCCTGGGTACCGGACTTGGACTGGCGATTGCACACCGCATCATCGAACAACACAATGGCAACCTCTCGGTAAAGAGCACGATCGGCAAAGGTGCAACCTTTACCATCACCTTGCCCCTGCTGCCACAAACTTGAAAAAAATAAACTTAAAAAATATATCATTTTTCACAAAAACTTAAAGGATTCAAAAACCATGAAAAAAATTTGCCGCCTGGCTATGTTGTTAATTACCGCGACACTCCTTATCAACCCATCTCTTTCGGTTTCTGCCAGCGAACATAAGTTGGTCGCAACCGGGCTTTCAGACAATGACAATTTCGGACATGCTGTTGCTATCGCCGCAGACTACGCTGTTGTCGGTGTTCCCGGAGACAACGATAAAGGTTCCGGCGCTGGAGCCGCTTTTATTTTTGCCCGCAACCAGGGCGGCAGTAACAATTGGGGTCAACTCAGCAAACTAACTGCCGGTGACGGTGCAAGTGAAGATGGTTTCGGCTGGGCCGTTGCTATTTCGGACGGTTACATTGCAATCGGCACCCCCGGAACTGATGATACAGGATCTAATTCAGGATCGGTTTATATTTTTGCCGTCGACCAGAATGGTAGCTGGAACCAGGTTAAAAAAATAGTCGCTGACAAAAGTAACTCTAATGACGGTTTCGGCTCTGCAGTTGCTATCTCCGGCAACCGTATTGTTGTCGGTATGCCTGGAGACGACAGCGTGAGTACAGACGCTGGAAGCGCTTTTATCTTTGCCCGCAACCAGGGCGGCAACGACAATTGGGGCCCGGAAGCTAAAATCAGCGTCAACACTTTGTTCCATCTTGGGAATGCGGAGAAATTCGGTCTTGCAGTTGCCATTGACGGTGACAATGTCGTAATCGGTGCTCCAGGCACTGACAGCAAAGGAATCGACTCCGGTCTGGCCTACCTTTTTAATCGCAACGAAGGCGGTGATAACAGCTGGGGGAAAGTGGCAGATCTGGACGCAAGTGACGGCGCTGCCTATTATGAGTTTGCCATATCGGTCAGCATATCCGGAGAATTTGTCACCGTGGGCAGCCCGAGTGACAACAATACCAAAGGGTCAAGTGCCGGCGCTGTCTTTATTTATCAAAAAGACAAAGGCGGAACAAACTCTTGGGGAGAACTTAAAAAGATTTTGAGCAATGATGGAATTGCACTCGACTATTTCGGCACATCTGTAAGTATTGCTGGAGATTACGCAGTCGTTGGCGCGCAGGGACAGGACACTTTGGGACCACGGACTGCAAATGGTGCCGCCTATATCCTGGAACGCAACGAAGGCGGTGCTGATAACTGGGGAATTAAAGAAAAACTGACTGCCGGAGATGCGAAGAATTTCGATTTTTTCGGTGCGGCAGCCGCCATAAACAGTAATCGAGACACCCTTATCGGCGTCCCGGAAAAAGAGTTTCAAAACAGCAGAGGTGCCGCCTACCTGTTTGACAATGCCGCAAAACCGCCAATAGCAAGCGGTGTTTTCTTTCCGCATGTTGCCAATAGTAATGGTTGGGAAACCGAAATAGCTATAATAAACAGTTCAGACAAAGCAATTAGCGCCCAACTTATAAGTTACAGCGATAACGGCAGCCAGGTTGGAAACCCAATAACTATCACCCTGAGCCCGATGGCGCGCCGTCAGATTGCAGTCGGCACTGAATTGAGCACCCCTGATAAAATCGGATTTATTGTCTTTGCCAGCGATAGCAAAGATATTAGCGGTTACACCAAATTTTCACATAACACTAACGGCTACAGGGTGGCAGTCCCGGCTGTAAGCAAAATCAACAGCGGTGAACTTTACATCCCCCACATCGCCAGCGGCGACGGCTGGTGGACCGGAATATCTCTGGTCAACACCACTACTGAAGAAAAGAGCCTGACTATTAGATTTGACAACCACACCACTAAAACCGTCACTATCGGCTCCGGCAGCCACAAGGCCTTCGCCATCGCCGAACTTTTCGGCAATGTTTCTCAAACTGAAATCGGCTCAGCCATAATCGCCAACGCCGACGGCATTGTTGGACTTGAACTTTTCGGGACTGTCGGCACAGCTCCGTTACAACTGAGTGGCATCCTTCTCAAAAATGAACTTGCGACAACAATCTACTACCCGCATATCGCCACTACCGGCGACTGGTGGACCGGCATCGTTGCTTACGACCCAGTTGCCGCCAATGACCATTTCACAGTAACCCCTTACGAGGAAGACGGCACCGCTTTAACTGCCATCAATGTACCTATGACCGGCAAACAAAAATACATAGGTGATGCCAGTAAACTTGACCTCCCGGCCGCCACCGCCTGGTTCAAGGTTGAGGCCGAAAACGGGATTACGGGATTTGAACTTTTCGGCACTAAAAATCAGCTTGGGGGCTACACCGGGGTCGGCATCAGCACTGCAAATGGAGTATTCCCAAAAATTGATCAGCAGGGCTGGACCGGCATCGCTTTTGTCAACCCCACTGCCGGCAGTGCCAACGTAACATTAACGGCCCGGCGGGATAATGGCACTATTGTCGAATCAGGCACAATAACCAAAAACCTTGCTCCGGGTGAAAAAGTAGTAAGCAATATCGCAGAACTGTTCCCTGACAGTGGCAACATCAATGAAGCCACCTTCATCACCTACTCAGCCCAAGCAGAAATCGTCGGATTTCAGATTAACGGTTCAGATGACAACCTCATGATTGATGCCCTGCCGGCCGGAAACTAAAACTCAATAAAAAACAAAAAAAGGGCGGCATCCGTAACCGGATGCCGCCCTTTATAATTTAAAACTTAAAGCCGAAACGTAATTTAAAACTTACTATTTCTGCTCACGCATTGCTTCTTTGCGGGAGAGGCGGATTTTGCCTTGGCGATCGACTTCGATCACTTTGACCATAACCTCGTCACCCTCTTTCAGGTAATCACGAACTTCGCTGACACGCTCCTCAGCAATCTGGGAGACATGCAGCAGGCCGTCGGTGCCCGGGAAAATCTGGACAAACGCGCCGAAGTCCATAATCCGCTGAACCGTGCCGAGGTAAATTTTACCGACTTCAGCTTCCTGGGTCAAATCGCGGATCAGAGCGATAGCTATTTCTGAAGCTTGACCGTCAACTGAGGCGATTTTAATTTCACCGCTGTCATCAATATCAATCTTGGCTCCAGATTTTTCAGTAATCGCCCGGATATTTTTACCGCCAGGCCCGATTACGTCGCGAATTTTATCAGGATCAATCTTAATCGTCATAATCCGCGGGGCATAGTCGGAAAGTTCAGCCCGCGGTGCGGTCAGTGACTCTTCCATCTTGCCTAAAATATGAAGACGGCCGGCCTTGGCCTGGGCCAAAGCTTTACCCATAATTTCACTGCTGATCCCGGTGATCTTGATATCCATCTGGATTGCAGTAATCCCGTCCTTAGTACCGGTAACCTTGAAATCCATATCACCGACATGATCTTCGTCACCTAAGATATCACTTAAAACGATAAATTGATCACCTTCCTGCACCAGACCCATGGCGATACCTGCCACCGGTGCTTTAATCGGCACACCGGCATCCATCAGTGCGAGCGAGCCGCCGCAGACCGAAGCCATTGAGGATGAACCATTTGATTCAGTAATGTCGGAGACAATCCGAATGGTGTAAGGAAATTGATCTGCAGTCGGCAGAACCGCCTTCAGAGCCCGGCGAGCCAAAGTCCCATGTCCAATCTCGCGGCGGCCGGGGCCACGTAAGAAACGCGCTTCACCAACGCTGTAAGGCGGGAAATTATAGTGCAGCATAAAATCATTAAAGGTATTACCGCGCAGTGAGTCGATCCGCTGCTCGTCAACCGAAGTACCTAATGTTGCAGTCACAATCGCCTGGGTTTCACCCCGGGTAAAAAGGGCTGAGCCATGGACACGCGGCAGGAGTGAAACCTCCGTGGCAATATCACGAACCTCATCAACCTTGCGGCCGCCGATACGGGTGCCCGTGGTACTGATCTGGCGGCGGATGGCACTGCCTAAGAGATCTTCAAAGACCTCGCCGAGATCGTTGCCGGGAATCTCGGACTCTGCCAAACGCTCACGAATTTCATCTTTCAGGGCGCTGAAATAGTCCTGACGCTCAAGCTTGTCGGAGACCTTAATCCCCTCTTCGAAGCGATCGGCAAAATGCTCATTTACCAATGCTACCAGATCTTCGTTGAGAACCGGGGCTACGACTTCGCGTTTCTCCTGACCCACCTGACTGACCATATCGAGCTGGGCATCAATAAACGGCTGCGCCGCTTTATGACCAAGCTCCAAAGCATCAAGCATAACCTGCTCATCAACTTCATCGGCTCCGCCCTCAACCATAACCACGGCTTCACGACTGCAGGCCATGATCACATCAAGTTCACTCTCATCAATCTGAGCAAAAGTCGGGTTGACAACCAGTTCACCGTCAACTCGAACCACTCGGACTCCGGCAATCGGTCCGGCAAAAGGAATTTCAGAAATCATCAACGCGGCTGAAGCTCCGGTTAAGGCCAAAATTGCCGGATCGTTGACATTGTCAGTTGACATGACCGTCGCGATAATCTGGGTCTCGCAGGTAAAACCTTTCGGAAACAGCGGCCGCAGCGGCCGGTCAATTAATCGAGAAGTTAAGGTCTCACGATCACTTAACCGCCCTTCACGCTTAAAAAAGCCTCCGGGAATTTTCCCGGCAGCATAAGTTTTTTCCTGATAATCAACCGTTAAAGGAAAGAAATCTATCCCCTCACGGCCTTTACGAGCAGCAACTGCAGTCACCAAAACCATGGTGTCGCCTTTGCGTACCATTACCGCGCCATTTGCCTGTTTGGCAATTTTGCCGCTTTCAAAACTTACTTCACATTCCGCTACTTCTACTTTACAATACTTTTTCATCTCTTCTCCACTTCTCTTTTCCGC